>JBAUYI010000086.1:0-11557 GCA_049584715.1 Xanthobacteraceae bacterium | reverse complement strand
GCACTTTTTCGGCGAAGGGGAGCTCGGCGTCGGCGCGGACCTTGAGCAATTCCAGCTTGCGCACGGCCGCAGGCGCCGCCGCCGCTTCGCGCGCCGTTACGGTTGCGGCGGTCTTGGCGTCGTCGGCCGTTTTGGCGGCGTCGGCCGCCTCTCGCGCCAGCGTTTCGGCGCGCGCTGGCGCGGCCGCAACCGCCTGCGCGTTCGGCACGAACAGTTTTGGATCGGAAAACTCGACCGGCTCCGCATCGTTCGGCGCGATGATCACGCGCATGCCGATCTGCGTCTTGCCGAACAAGGTCTCCGCAAAGCTATAGGGCATGCGGATGCAGCCGTGCGAGGCCGCATAGCCGGGCAGCGGTCCGCCATGCAGCGCGATGCCCGACCAGGTGATGCGCTCCATGTTCGGCATCCAGGCGTCGTCATAGAGATTGGAGTGGTGGTCCTTGTCCTTCTCCACGACACTGAACACTCCGGCCGGGGTCTCGCGTCCCTTGATGCCGGTCGAAACCGGCGCGCGAAAAATCCAGCCGTCGGCGTCGTAGATCGTCACCTGCTGGCTCTTGATCGACACGATCGCCATGATCGGATCGCCGGCATCGCGCGGCGCCGTCGTCTCGACGGGGTGCGCGGGACTTGCTTGCTTCGCCGCGGCGTCAGCGGGCGGGGCCGCCGTCATCGTCAGCAACGCAGCCGCGAGAGTTACGATGGCCGTTGTGAATCGATGTGTCATGGCGGTTTCACTTGGCATTTTCACTTCGCCAACAACCCGTTGAGGACGAGATCGAGATGGGCGTTGAAATAGGCCTTCATGTCCAGCGGCTGGCGGTCGTCGAACATCATCATCCACAGATCGACAAGCGCGATCGGCGCGATGACGATTTGCGGCAAGTCGATGATCGCGGACTTGCGGAACTCGCCGCGGTCCATGCCGCGCTGGATCGCTTGTCTGAGCATGTCGAGGCAGGGGCGCAGGATTTCCTGGTGATAACGGTCGGCGAGCTCGGGAAATCGTGGCGCTTCCGCGATCAGCATGCGTAAAACTTCGCGGCGGCGGCGGTCTTCGACGATGTGCTGATAGATGAAGCTGAACTGCGCGCGCAACAGATCGGCGGTCGAGCCTTCGTGGGTCTCGAGCATCTCGTGCACGGTGTCGAGCGCGGCCTTGGTAACCTCGCGCACCATGGATATGAACAGGTGTTCCTTGTTCTCGAAATAGACGTAGATCGTGCCCTTGGTGACGCCGGCGCCCTCGGCGATCTGGTCGAGGGTGGTCATGGCGTAGCCGTTGCGGGAAAATTCGACGAAGGCGGCTTCCAGAATCTCCTGCGGGCGCTCGGCCTTGCGCCGCCGCCGGGTTTCCGTCCGCGCTTCCAGGATTTCGCTCATCGCGTCAGCTAGACGCCGAATATGGTTAATGTCAAGTTATTGACTAACCGGATAGTAAATAACTAGGTTGGCCTGTTTGGGGTAGAGGGAGTGCTCTTGTTCGGTCCGTTGCAACCGCGCTTGCGCCCGTCGGCGCTCGCGCAAAATGCCTGTGGCATGCGTGGTTTCGGCGTTTTGGCGTCGAAGGCCGGCGGCGTGGCATTGTCGTTATTGGCGCTGTCGGCCTGCGCCGTCGGGCCGGATTTCGCCGTGCCGCCTGCGCCTGCGGTCTCCGGCTTTACGCCCGAAGGCCAGCCCGCGGCCACGGTGTCGGTCGATATCGAAAGCGGCGCCGCGCAGCGTTTCGCCATCGGCCGCGATATCCCCGGCGAATGGTGGAAGGTTTTTCATTCCAAGGAGCTCGACGGTTTGATCGCCGAAGCATTGCGAGCCAATCCGAGCCTTCAGGCGGCGCAGGCGGCGCTGTGGCAGGCCAAGGAAAACCTCTACGCTCAGGAAGGCCATCTGATGCCGTCGCTCGACGCCAATGCGTCGGCGACGCGCCAGCAATTCTCGCCGTCCGAATTCGGCGGCGTCGGCCCGCCGTTCATCTTCAATCTGTTCCAGTCGACGGTGAATGTCTCCTATACACCCGACGTGTTCGGCGGCCAGCGGCGGCTGATCGAGACCCAGGCGGCGCTGGCCGACTATGAGCGCTTCCAGCTCGAGGCGACTTATCTGACCTTGACCTCGAACGTGGTGACGGCGGCCGTGCAAGAGGCCTTGCTGCGCGGCCAGATCGACGCCACGGTCGAAATCATCAAGTCGGAGACCGACCAGCTTACCGTCGTGCGCAATCAATTCGATGCCGGCGCCGCTTCCCGCACCGACGTGCTCACCCAGCAATCGGCAGTGGCGACGACGCAGGCGACCTTGCCGCCGCTGCAGAAACAGCTCGAGCAGCAGCGTCACGTGTTGCTGGCGCTGATCGGTCGCTTTCCGAACGATGCGCGCAACGATCACCTCACGCTGGCGTCGCTGCGGCTGCCGACCGATCTGCCGCTGAGCCTGCCGTCGCAGCTCGTCGAGCAGCGCCCCGACGTGCGCGCCTCGCAGGCGCAGTTGCACCAGGCCAGCGCCCAGATCGGCGTCGCCATTGCCAACCGGCTGCCGCAGTTCACGCTCACCGGCGATTATGGCAGCGCCGCCGTGACCACCGCGGCTTTGTTCACGCCGGGCGCGCTGATTTGGAGCGCCGCGGCGAGCGGCACGCAGCCGCTTTTCCACGGTTTTACCTTGTTGCACCAACAGCGCGCCGCCGAGGCCGCCTATGACCAGGCCGGCGCACAATATCGCAGCACCGTACTCGCGGCGTTCCAGAACGTCGCCGACGCATTGCGGGCTTTGCAATTCGACGCCGCGACGTTGAAGGCACAACGTGCCGCATTGCGCGACGCCTCGGAAACGCTCGACCTCGCGCGCGGCCAATATCGCCTCGGCGCCATCACCTACCTGATACTGCTCAACGCGCAGAACAGCTATCAGCAGGCGCGGCTCGCCGTGGTGCAGGCGCAGGCCGCGCGCTATGCCGACACCGCCGCCCTGTTCCAGGCGCTCGGCGGCGGCTGGTGGAACCGCGCCGACGTGGCGCCCAATCCCTATACGCCAGACCCCGATCCGGCGACGGTCGCCGCGCCGAACACCATTCCGGGCACGCCGGCGGCAATGGGAGCCGTGCAATGACAAAGCGCATGGTGATCATGCTGGTGGCGGTCGCCCTGGTGTTCGGCGGGGTCTTCGGATTCCAGGCGTTCAAGGCGGCGATGATCAAGAAATTCATGAGCACCATGGCGCAACCGCCGCAGACCGTGACCGCCGGCAAGGCCAATGTGAGCGAATGGCAGCCCAAGATCGCGGCGGTCGGCAGCTTGCGCGCGGTGAGCGGCGCCGATCTGTCGCTGGAAGTCTCCGGCGTCGTCGAAACGCTCGCATTCAATTCCGGTGACGATGTGGATAAAGGCACGGTGCTGCTGAAACTGCGTTCCGACGACGATGCGGCCAAGCTCGAATCGTTGCAGGCTACGGCGGAGCTCTACACGATCACCTACGATCGCGACCTGAAACAGTTCAAGCTCCAGGCGGTCAGCCAGGCCACGCTTGATACCGATGCGGCGAACCTGAAGAACGCCAAGGCGCAGGTGGCGCAGCAGCAGGCGATCCTCGACAAGAAATTCCTGCGCGCGCCGTTTGGCGGCCATCTCGGCCTGCGTCAGGTGGATCTCGGCCAATATCTCGGCGCCGGCACCGTGATCGTCACCTTGCAGGCGCTCGATCCGATCTTCCTCGACTTCTTCGTGCCGCAGCAGGCGGTCGATCAGGTGCGCCTGGGCCAGTCGATCGTGGTGAAGGTCGACGCCTACCAGGATCAAAGCTTTACCGGCGAGATTTCGGCGATCAATCCCAAGGTCGACGCCAACAGCCGCAATGTGCAGGTCCGCGCCACGCTCAAGAACGCAGACCACAAGCTCATTCCCGGCATGTATGCCACGGTCGATATCCCGACCGGCGCGCCGCAAAACCTGATCACGCTGCCGCAGACCGCGATCACGTTCAGCCCCTACGGCGACACCGTCTACATCGTCGACAGCAAAGCCGCCGGCGCCGACGGCAAGCCGCAACTGATCGCGCGACAAAGTTTCGTCACCACCGGCGCAACGCGCGGCGATCAGGTCGCCGTGCTGAAGGGCGTTAGCGAAGGCGACATGATCGTCACCTCCGGCCAGCTCAAGCTGCACAACGGCTCGACCGTGCTGATCGACAATTCGGTGACGCCGACGGCGGACGCAGCGCCCAACGTGCCGCTGGATCGCTAGAGCATGATCCCGAAAAGTGGATACCGGTTTTCGGAAAAGATCATGCTCAAACTAAAATAGGCGTCGCGATGCACTTCACCGACATTTTCATCCGCCGGCCGGTGCTGGCTTCGGTCGTGAGCTTGTTGATCCTGGTGCTCGGCTTGCGCGCTTATGCGGTGCTGCCGATCCTGCAATTCCCGCGCACCGAGAACGCGCTCGTCACCGTCACCACGATCTATTACGGCGCCGATCCCGACGTGGTCGCGGGCTTCATCACCACGCCGCTGGAAAATGCCATCGCGCAGGCCAACGGCATCGACTACATGAACTCGGTCAGCCAGAGCAGCGTCAGCACCATCACGGTGACGCTGCGGCTCAACTATGACGCCGACAAGGCGCTGACAGAGATCAACACCAAGGTCGCTTCTGTGCTCAACCAGCTGCCGCCCGGCACGCTGCAGCCGACCTTGACGGTAAAAATCGGCCAGACCATCGACGCCATGTATATCGGCTTCAACAGCGACACTTTGGCGCCGAACCAGATCACCGATTACTTGACGCGCGTGGTGCAGCCAAAACTGCAAGCGGTGCCGGGCGTGCAGACCGCGGAATTGCTCGGCCAGAAGGTCTTTGCGTTGCGCGCCTGGCTCGATCCGCAAAAGCTCGCGGCGTTCGGGCTCACCGGGACCGATATCAGCCAGGCGCTCGCGGCCAACGATTACATCTCCGGCATCGGCAACACCAAAGGCCAGATGGTGCAGGTCAATCTGTCCGCCTCCACCAGCCTGCATTCGGCGGAAGAATTCCGCGATCTGGTGATCAAGCAAAGCGGCGGCGCCATCGTGCGGCTCAAAGACGTCGCCAATGTCACGCTCGGCGCCGAAGACTACGAGTCCGAAGTCGGGTTCGACGGCAAGCAGGCAGTCTATATCGGCATCCTGGTAGCGCCGTCGGCCAATCTGCTCGAGGTGATCCAGGGCGTTCACAAGGTCTTTCCCGACATCCAGGCACTGCTGCCGCACGGGCTTAACGGCGAGATCATCTACGATTCCACCGAATTCGTGCACAGCGCGATCAACGAGGTGATCCGCAGCCTTGCCGAGGCGCTGATCATCGTGACCTTGGTGGTGTTCATCTTCCTGGGTTCGATGCGCGCATCGATCATCCCGACGGTGGCCATTCCGCTGTCGCTGATCGGGACGCTTATTATTCTCCTGATCCTCGGCTATTCGATCAACCTGTTGACGCTGTTGGCGCTGGTGCTGGCCATCGGGCTCGTGGTCGACGACGCCATCATCGTGGTCGAGAACGTCAGCCGCCATCTCGAAGAGGGTATGACGCCGATGGACGCCGCCACCCAGGCGGCGCGCGAGCTCGGCGGCCCGATTATCGCCATGACCGTGGTGCTGGCGGCGGTCTATGTGCCGATCGGCTTCCAGAGCGGGCTCACCGGCGCGCTGTTTGCGGAGTTCGCCTTCGCGCTGATCGGCGCCGTCACCATATCGGGCGTCGTGGCACTGACCTTGTCGCCGATGCTGTGCTCGCGGCTGCTCAAGGCGCCCGATCCTGAGCGCGGCGGTTGGGAATCACGGCTGACGCTGTTCATCGACCGGCAGTTTCACCGGCTGCGCGGCTCTTACGAACGGTGGCTGCACGGCAGCTTGAATACGCTGCCGGTGACGCTGGTGTTCGCCGCCATCGTGCTTTTGAGCATCTATTTCCTGTTCGCCAGCGCCAAGACCGAGCTGGCGCCGACCGAGGACCAGGGCGTCGTCATCACCCAATCGGTCGCGGCGCCGAACGCCACGCTGCAACAGCGCCAGATGTATTCGCGCCAGGTCAACAAAATCTTCGCCTCACATCCGGAGACCGAGCACGTGTTCCAGCTCGACGTCCCCGGCCAATCGATCGCCGGCTTGGTGACGAAACCCTGGGACCAGCGCACGCAAACCACCAATACGCTGCAGCCGATCATCCAGCAGGAGGTCGGCAAGGTCGCGGGCGTGCGCATCGCCGCGTTTCAGCCGCCGGCGCTGCCGGGCAGCTTTGGCCTGCCGATCCAGTTCGTCATCGTCACCACGGAGCCGTTCGAGCGCCTCAACACCGTGGCTCAACAGTTTTTGCAGCAGTCGCTGGCGAGCGGCATGTTCATCTTCCTCGATTGCGATCTCAAGATCGACAATCCGCAATCCAACGTGATCATCGATCGCGACAAGACCGCGCAACTCGGCCTGAAGATGAGCGACGTCGGCAGTTCGCTCTCGGCCCTGCTCGGCGGCGGCTTCGTCAATTACTTCAGCATGAGCGGGCGCTCCTACAAGGTGATCCCGCAAGTGCAGCAGCGCTACCGGCTCAATCCGCAGCAATTGCTCGACTATTACATCCGCACGGCAGACGGCACGCTGGTGCCGCTGTCCACCATCGCCACCGTCTCGACCAAGACGGTGCCGGAATCGCTCAATCACTTTCAGCAGCTCAACAGCGCCCAGATCGTCGGCGTCGCCATGCCCGGCGTGGCGCAGGGCGATGCGCTCAAGTTCTTGCAGGACCTCGCGGCGCGTACGCTGCCGGAAGGCTATACGGTCGATTATGGCGGCTTGAGCCGGCAATATGTCCAGGAGACGTCGGGCTTCATCGCCACGTTCGGCTTCGCGCTGATCATCATCTTCCTGGCGCTCGCCGCCTTGTTCGAAAGCTTCCGCGATCCGGTGATCATTCTGGTTTCGGTGCCGATGTCGATCGCCGGCGCGCTGATTTTCGTCGCGCTCGGCTTCGGCGGCATGTCGCTGAACATTTACACCGAGGTCGGCCTGGTGACGCTGATGGGCTTGATCAGCAAGCACGGCATCTTGATCGTGCAGTTCGCCAACCACTTGCAGGAAGAGGGCCGCTCCAAGCGCGAGGCCATCGAGGAAGCCGCCGGCATCCGGCTGCGCCCGATCCTGATGACGACCGCCGCCATGGTGCTCGGCGTCATCCCGCTGGTCACCGCGACCGGCGCCGGCGCGGTGTCGCGCTTCCAGATGGGCATCGTCATCGCCTCGGGCCTGTCGATCGGCACCTTGTTCACGCTGTTCGTGGTGCCGGCGGTGTATCTGTTGCTCGCGGCGGATCATCATGTGGTGGCTGCCGGCGAAGCCAAAATCGGACCGAGCGCGCCCGCGTCGACTTGATGTACATTGCCGTTCGAATCAAATCCAAGGCCCGCGATGGAAGACTGGAGCGCAACGCAGTACCTCAAATTCGAGGATGACCGGACCCGGCCGCCGCGCGACCTGGTGGCGCAGGTGCCGCTGCAGCGGCCGCGGCTCATTGTCGATCTCGGCTGCGGGCCGGGCAACTCGACCGAGCTTCTGGTCGAGCGCTTTCTGCAATCGGAAATCGTCGGCCTGGATTCCTCGCCCGACATGCTCAAGAAGGCGCGCCAGCGGCTGCCGCAATGCAGCTTCATCGAGGCCGATATCGCCACCTGGCAGCCCGACCCGCGCACCGATCTCATCTTCGGCAACGCGGTGATGCAATGGCTGCCGGACCATCCCGCGATCATGCGGCGGCTGCTCGAAGGCATGCCGCGAGGCGGCGTGCTGGCGATCCAGATGCCCGACAATACCCGCGAGCCGGCGCTGGTGTTTCAGCGCGAGGTCGGTGCGGAAGGCCCGTGGCGCGATCATCCCGAGATCAAGGCCGCGGCGCGCGACGACCTGCCGTCACCGGAAGCTTTTTACGACCTGCTCAAGCCGGTCGCCTCCCACATCGACATCTGGCACAGCGTCTACAATCATGTCATGGCGTCGCCGGAAGCGATCACCGAGTGGTTCAAGGGCTCCTCGCTGCAGCCGTTCCTGTCGCCGCTCAATGCCGCCGACCGCGAAAAATTTCTCGCCGCCTATACCAAGAAAATCATCGGCGCCTATAAGCCGCGCTACGACGGCAAAGTGCTGCTGCGCTTCCCGCGGCTGTTCATCCTGGCGGTGCGATGACTGCTCCCTCTCCCCAGAGGGGAGAGGGCGCAGGCGGCCTCCGGCCGCCGTCCTTTGCTATTAGAACGCCGATCCGAAGGATCGGCTCTGGTGAGGGGGCTCCGACCTCTCGGCCCGAACCCCCTCACCCCCACCCTCTCCCCTCCAGGGCGAGGGAGTTCGCAGGCACGTGCCGCTCCATTTTTACTGCCGCAATATTTTTGCTGCTCGCATATTGGACGCCCGCATTCGCAGACGCTGCATTCCAATCTTGGCTGCAATCGGTGTGGCCGCAGGCGCAAGCGCTCGGCGTCTCGCGCGCGACCTTCGATCAGGCGACGCGCGGGCTCGAGCCCGATTTGTCGTTGCCCGAGCTCGTTTTGCCGGGCCGGCCGGAGCGGCCGTCGGGCGCGCAGCCGGAATTCGTGCTGACGCCCGCGGACTATCTGAAAGAATCGACGTTCGACAATCTCGCCGGGCGAGGCCGTAAGCTGTTCGATCAGTATCACGACACGCTCGGGACAATCGAAAAGCAATTCGGCGTGCCGCCAGCCATCGTGCTCGCCATCTTCGGCCGCGAAACCGATTACGGCAGCGCCCGCGACAAGCGCAACGCCATCCGCGTGCTGGCGACGCAAGCCTATCTCGGCAAGCGCAAGGAAAAATTCCTCGACGAATTTTTGCAGGCGCTGAAAATCCTCGACGAGGGGCAGGTCAAGCTCGCCGACATGACCAGCTCCTGGGCCGGCGCCATGGGGCTGACCCAGTTCATGCCGTCGGACTATGTCAAATACGCCGTCGATTTCGACGGCGACGGCCATCCCGATATTTGGACCTCGGTGCCCGACGCGCTGGCATCCGCCGCCAAGCAATTGCAGGGCAAAGGCTGGCAGCGCGGCCTGCGCTGGGCTTACGAGGTGCATCCGCCGGCCGACGTCGATTGCACCATGGGCGTGCCGGACAACACGCTTCCCATCGGCGAATGGCTCAAGCGCGGTTTTGTGCCGGCCTATGGCCGCACGCTCTCGGCGGCGGAACGCGCCGAGACCGCGTCGCTGCTGCAACCGGCCGGGCTTTATGGTCCATCGTTCCTCGCCACCAAAAATTATTTCGTGATCAAGGAGTATAATTTCTCCGATCTCTACGTGCTGTTCGTCGGTCATCTCAGCGATCGCATCACCGACCCGCGGCCGTTCGAGACGCCGTGGAGCAAGGTGGCGCAACTGCCGACCGCCGATCTCGACCGCATGCAGCACATCCTCACCGACCGCGGCTATTATCACGACAAGATCGACGGCAAAGCCGGTATGCTGACCCGCTCCGCGCTCGGGGCGTATCAGAAGCGCAATGGGCTGAAGGTCGATTGCTGGCCCACGGCCGCGGTGTTGGCGCATATGGAAGCCGGCAGGAATTGACGAGCTTTTGTTTGCGCCGGTTTTAATATGGCGAGGAGCCGCTTATGCAGATCAAAGCTGCCGTCGTGCGCGAAAAGTCCGGCCCTTTCGCCATCGAGACCGCGGAGTTGTGCGGACCGCGCCCGGGCGAGGTGATCGTCCGCGTCGTGGCCAGCGGCATGTGCCAGACTGATCTGCACGGCCGCGACGGCTACTTCGACAGCCCATACCCTGCCGTTTACGGCCACGAAGGCGCCGGCGTGGTGCACGCCGTCGGCAATGCGGTGCGCGGGCTTAAGCCCGGCGACCACGTCGTCATGTCCTATCCGTGGTGCGGCGCTTGTGCCAACTGCCGGCAAGAGCGGCAGAACTATTGCGTGCACGGCCGCAGCCTGAAGTCGGGCGGCACCCGCGCCGACGGCTCGACCTTGCTGGCGAAGAACGGCGCGCCGGTTTACAGCGCATTCTTTCAGCAATCTTCGTTCGGCACTTTCGCCCTGAGCCAGGAGCGCTACATCGTTAAGGTGCGCAACGATGCGCCGCTTGAATTGCTCGGCCCGCTCGCCTGCAGCGGCCAGACCGGCGCCGGCGCCGTGCTGAACGTCATGAAGCCTGTGGCAGGCGAGAGCATCGCCATATTCGGCGTCGGCGCGGTCGGATTGTCGGCGCTGATGGCGGCGAAAATCGCCGGCTGCGATCCGATCGTTGCCGTGGACGTTCACGACTGGCGGCTTGCGCTCGCCCGCGAGCTCGGCGCCACGCACACGGTCAATCACGCCGCCGGCGGCGACGTGGTCGGCGAGATTCGCAAGATCAGCGGCGGCGGCGTGCGCTATGCGATCGAATCCTCGGCAGTGCCGGCGGTGTTCCGCGAGGCCATCGAATGCCTGATGCCGGCGGGCACCTGCGTGCTGCTCGGCAGCGCCCGCAAGGGCAGCGATGTTTCATTCGAAATGCCGTTCCTGCAGCAGGGCCGCGTCGTCCGCGGCGTGGTTCAGGGCGACAGCGTTCCGCAGGAGTTCATCCCAAAACTCGTCGACCTGATCATGGCCGGGAAATTCCCGATCGAGCGGATGATCAAATTCTACGATTTCGCCGACATCAATCTGGCGGCGCAGGAATCATCCGCCGGCATCGCCATCAAGCCGGTGCTGCGGATGCCTCTCTAACTGTCATGCTCCGCGAAGGCGGAGCATCCAGTAAACGCCGACGTGATTACTGGATCATCGGCCTTCGCGGATGATGACAGAGAAGTGGCGGGTGATGAGAGGGACTTGACGTCAATCGTCGCCCGGAACCGCCTCCGGCCGACCGTCGTCATCTTCTCGCGAATAGCCGAGCGCGCGCCCGTGGCGCGGCTTGGTCTCGATCGAGCCGGTGACGGCGGGCTCGCCATGTTGCGCGGCGAACCGCGCCCGCGCGCGTTCGGCGACGACCTCGCCCGGAATGGCGGACGGCTCGCAGATGTGGCGGCCGTTATAGTGCCGCATCAGATCGACGTGGATGTGATTGTAGTGATAGACGTTGGCGCCGGGCGCCAGCACGGTGGTGAAATCTTCGCACGCCGCCGCCTGCACGTCGTGCAAAAAGCCCTGCTCCTCCGGCGTGCCGTGCCAGCCGTATTGCACCGAGATCTTGTGGCCGTCGGCCAGGGTGAACTCGGCGATGTCGAGCGCATTGCCGAAGGCGTGCTCGGAAATATGCGCGTTCGGATTACCGTTCATGCCGCGGCACGAATAGGCGGAGATTTGTTTGATCTCCACCACCGGCTGGCGGAACCATTTCAGCGCCGCCGGCTGCACCGCCGCCGTGATCCACTGATCGAGCTCCGAGACGATCGGGCAGGCGAGCGTCGCCGCGGGTTTCACTTCGACCGGTCCGGTCGTGCCGGTGACCAGTGGCGCGCGCGGCGGTCCAAGCGGCGGCAGTGGCTGAGCGGCGCCGGGTGGCGCCGGCGTGTAGGGCGCGGTGGGGCCGCCGTAAT
>JBAUYI010000085.1:0-6633 GCA_049584715.1 Xanthobacteraceae bacterium | reverse complement strand
GTGCCGCCGTCGACGATCATGCCGCCGATCGAATTGCCGTGGCCGCCCAAAAATTTGGTCAGCGAATGCACCACGATGTCGGCGCCGTGCTCGAACGGCTTGCACAGATACGGCGTGGCCAGCGTATTGTCGACGATGTAGGGCACGCCCGCGCGTCGTGCAATTTGGGCAACCGCCGCCATATCGGTGATGACGCCGCCGGGATTGGCGATCGACTCGGTGAAGATCGCTTTTGTCTTCGGGCTGACGGCGCGTTCGAACGAGGCAATGTCGTCGGGGTCAGCCCACACCACGTTCCAGCCGAAATTCTTGAACGCGTGATTGAACTGGTTGATCGAGCCGCCGTAGAGCTTTTTCGACGCCACGAACTCGTCGCCCGGCTGCAGCAGACAATGAAAAACCAAGACCTGCGCCGCGTGGCCGGATCCGACCGCGAGCCCAGCCGTGCCGCCTTCGAGCGCCGCGACCCGCTCCTCGAGCACGGCATTGGTCGGGTTGCCGATGCGCGTATAGATGTTGCCGAACGTCTGCAGCCCGAACAGCGAGGCGGCGTGATCGACGCTTTCGAAGACGAAGGATGTCGTCTGATAGATCGGCGTCGCGCGCGCGCCGGTGGTGGGATCGGGCTGCGCGCCGGCGTGAACGGCGAGCGTGGAAAAGCCGGGAATGCGTTCGCTCATCGACCGGTCCTCATGATGTTGCGAAACGATGGCTTCCGTTTATAGAACCGCGCAAAACCGTCAAGGCGCTGCACGCCCGGTGCCTCAAAATGCAACCGCCGCGCTGTCGGGCGCGGCGGCGGCGGAAACTTTTTCTGCGAATAAGGTTTTGGGCAGCGTTCAGCGCGCCGACGCCGTCTTCGGGTTGAAGCGCTGCATCGCCGTGCGACAGGCCGGCGAGATGCGGCTGCGGTTGGAAAACAGGCAGGCGCCGACCTTCTCGCGGTCCGGAATGAATTGACCGCAGATGCTCATGGCGTCACCCATGCAGGCCTGCTGGTCCGACTGCTCGTCGGCCCTGGCACCGAGCGGCGCCAGCGTCAGACAGAGTAAAGACAGTGCGATTGTCGTGCTGAGTTTCATCGTCCCCTCCCGAACGGGCTGCATCGAAGCCCACATTCAAGCCCGAGCGTCCCACCTCTATGAGACGCGCCAAAACCCCGGAAGGTTCTCGTCGGATCGAATTATAGTAATTATTGAGTTTATTTTGAGCCGTTGTCGGCCCAAGGCGGTCCGGCTTTCGTCAAAGCCAAGTCGTTTTGGCAAAATTCAGTGTTTGCCTTCTTCGCGCTGCACGCGGTCTGCGGCCACGGTGGCGCCGCCCTGGGCGCTGCTGCGGTTGAGCGTCATGCGCTGAATGCCGCCCATGGTGGCCTTTTTCGACGACAGCGTGCGCGTGTTGACGCCCATCCAGGCGATCTCCGACGACAGCCGGCCGTACTCGATCTTCGGGCAGCGGTTCATCACCACTTTCATGCCGTTGGCCTCAGCTAATGCCGCGGCTTCGTCGTTGCGCACGCCGAGCTGCATCCAGATCGCTGAAGGCCGCGTCTTGAGCGCCAGCGCTTCCTGCACGACGGCCAGCGCATATTGCGAGCCGCGAAAGATATCGATCATGTCGACCGGCTCAGGGATGTCGGCGAGCCGCGCATAGATGCGCTGGCCGAGCATGTCGTGGCCGGCGTGTCCCGGGTTGACCGGGATCATCTTGTAGCCGCGTTCGAGCAGGTACTTGAAGGCAAAGTAGCTCGGCCGGTTCTCCTTTTCCGAGGCACCGACCATGGCAATCGTCTTCACAGTGTTGAGAATGCCGCGGATGTAGCTGTCGTCATAATTGTCGTGGTTCATTGCAATCCGGTGGGTTTGTCAGCGGTCTTCCCAACGCGCGTCGCGCTTCTCGATGAAGGCCGAAATTCCTTCCTCGGCGTCGCGCGCCAGCATGTTCTCGACCATCACCTCGGAGGTGTAGCGATAGGCCTCGGCCAGCGGCATTTCCAGCTGGCGATAGAACGCTTCCTTGCCGATCTTGACGGTCAGCGCCGATTTGGCGCTGATTTTCTTGGCGAGCTTGAGCGCTTCGTCGCGCTCGCTGCCGGGCGCGACCACGTGATTGACGAGGCCGATGCGGGCGGCCTCCTCGGCCGAGATCATGTCGCCCGTGAGCAGCATTTCCATCGCCGCCTTGCGCGGGATATTGCGCGACAGCGCCACCATCGGCGTCGAGCAGAACAGGCCGATATTGACGCCCGGCGTGGCGAATTTTGCCACGCGCGAGGCGACTGCAAGATCGCAGCTCGCCACCAATTGGCAGCCGGCTGCGGTCGCCGTGGCCTGGACGCAGGCAATCACCGGCTGCGGCAGCGTGACGACCTGCTGCATCACGCCGCTGCACAGCCCCATGATGTGCTTGAAATAAGCGCGCCCCCGATCGGCGTCGGAGCGGCGCTGGTTCAATTCCTTCAGATCGTGGCCGGCGGAAAAGGCCGGGCCGTTGGCGGCGATGATGACCACGCGCGCCGAGCGGTCATGGGCGATCGCGGTCAGCGCATCGCCGAGCGCTTCGAGCGTGGCCTCGGACAGGCTGTTGCGCGCCTGCGGCCGGTTCAGGGTGAGAATGGCGACATCCTCGACATCCTCGCGTAGAAGGATCAGCGCGGAGGAGGCGGCAGCGGCGACGGTGGCGGCTTGGGCGTTCATCGGCTTTATCCAACGCTTTTTGCGGATTCTGATGGTCCCGCCATTGTAACCGATCTGCGATGCCAAAAATCGGAAAAACGGGAGTTGGCATGGCTGAGCGGGGTACGACAGACTTGGCGGCGCCGAAACTGACGCGCAAGGAGCTCACCGAGCTCCTGCGCGCTGAATTCCCCGAAATGTTCAATAGCGAAAGCGGCTACGAGATCGAAAAAGTCTGGCATGGCGGCGCCGTCGTGCGCCGGCATTTCGATCGCGCCTCGCTGCGGCCCGGCGGCACATTGTCGGGCGCGACCATGATGGCGCTGGCCGATTTCGCCGTTTATGTCGCGGTGCTGGCCGCCGTCGGCTGGGTGCCGCTCGCCGTCACCACCAACCTGACCATCAATTTTCTCAAAAAGCCCGCGCCGCGCGATCTTCTTGCCGAAGTGCGCTTGATCAAGCTCGGCAAGCGGCTCGCCGTCGGCGAAGTCGATATTCGCTCGGAAGGGGAGGAGGATTTGGTTGCGCACGTGACCTCGACTTATTCGATCCCACCGCAATTGGGTTGAAGGTAATAAAATACCTCTAACCCAACTGATTGAGACCATTCATAATTACCATATGTGTTGACCTGTGTGTCTGTCGCCGCTAGAAGCCTGCGCTCACGGCGCGCGACGCGCCCCATCCCGGATGGAAGCGACTATGAAAACCTTTTCGGCAAAGCCCGCCGAGGTCGAGAAGAAGTGGGTGATGATCGACGCCGAGGGGCTGATCGTCGGCCGGCTCGCCTCGATCGTGGCCATGCGGCTGCGCGGCAAGCACAAGCCGACGTATACGCCTCACGTCGACTGTGGCGACAACGTCATCGTCATCAACGCCGCCAAGGCGGTGCTGACCGGCCGCAAGGTCGAGCAGAAGATCTATTACAAGCACACCGGCTATATCGGCGGCATCAAGGAACGCACGGCGAAATCGATCCTCGCCGGCCGCTTCCCCGAGCGGATCGTCGAGAAGGCGATCGAACGCATGCTGCCGCGCGGGCCGCTCGGCCGCGTCCAGCTCGGCAATCTGCGGGTCTATCCGGCCGCCGAGCATCCGCACGAAGCGCAGCAGCCGGAAAAACTCGACGTCGCGGCCATGAACCGCAAGAACAAGAGGACCGCATAATGGCCGAGACAGTCCAGTCGCTGGAAGAATTGTCGACGCTCAAGCCCACGCCGGCGCCGCAGACCCCGACCTACGTCCAGGTGCTCGACAAGCAGGGCCGCGCTTACGCCACCGGCAAGCGCAAGGACGCGGTCGCCCGCGTTTGGATCAAGTTGGGTGCCGGTAAGATCCTCGTCAACGAACGCACGGTAGAGGTCTATTTTGCCCGCCCCGTGCTGCGCATGCTGATCCAGCAGCCGCTGGTCGCCGCCAACCGCCAAGGCCAATACGATGTGGTCTGCACGGTGTCGGGCGGCGGACTGTCCGGCCAGGCCGGCGCGGTGCGCCACGGCATATCCAAGGCGCTGATCAGGCACGAACCCGAGCTGCGCGGCGTTCTCAAGCGCGGCGGCTTCGTCACCCGCGACTCGCGCGTGGTCGAGCGCAAGAAATACGGCAAGGCCAAAGCGCGCCGAAGCTTCCAGTTCTCGAAGCGGTAATTTCTGTAGCCCGGATTGAGCGGAGCGAAATCCGGGAACGATTGCGCGGCATCGATGCCGCTCCCGGATTGCGCAAAGCGCAATCCGGGCTACGACAATCAGAAAAACGCCAGCGTGCGGATTTCGATGCTCTCGCGCGGCCGCGCGTGCGGCGGCGTCGTCGGATCCTCGAACGCGGTATGTGCGGTCCAGCGCGCGCGGCCGTCCTTCATCGAATCGAACACCTTGAACACGTAGGCTTCCTCGCGCCGCATGCGCGGGAACCAGTACCATTTGTGCGCCGGATTATACTTGATGGCGTAGGTCTGGCCGATGCGCCCGGGAGCGCGCCGCTCCGAAACGATCATGTCGGTGGGCGCCAACGTCCGCGCGTCGGCGATGGCGAGCGGATAGGTCTCGACCGGATGCCGGATCGGCCGCCAGACCTGAATGATGGCGAAACGGCGCTTGAGCAATTCCTCCGCCTCGTCCGGCACGATATCGCGGACGCGCTGCGGCGCCGACCATTCGGTGTAGTCGTTGTGCACCCGGCGCACGACCTCGCGGATTTTCTTCGATTCGCGCAATTCGTCGTCGGCGGTGCGCAACGTATGGTCGAACACCACGACCCGCTTGGCGCCGCTCTCGGCTTTGATCAGCGCTTCCATCTCCGGATAGTAGACGCGGTTGATCTCGGCCTCGTCGAAGAAGTCGGCAACCTTGGTGTCGTGACGAACGAAGCGGAAGCCGTTGCGCTCGAGCGCGAAGTCGTCGGCGTGTGGACGGCCGTTGTGAATGACCACGCGGCGCGGGTCCGGTGTGCCGCCGGAGCGCGTGTCGCTGCCGCCGGGACTGGCGACGATGGTGAAGACCTTGTTGCCGTCATCGACGATGTAATTGAGCGTCGCTTCGATGGTATCGGGGGCAACCTCGAGCTCGGCGGTCTCAGACATGGCAAACTCCCTTAAGAACTTAAGCGTCTTTGCTTCAATCTAGGCAACGATGGGCGCCGCGGGAAGGGGCCTCAGGCAGGGCTGGGGCCAGGCGTGGAAACCACGTCGTACTCGGGGCTATTGCCAAGGTCGCATCATATGCGCTTCAAGTCGGCAAAATCGCCCTTGCGATTTGTCAGGATCGGCTTTTGGCTCCGGAAACATTTTCGCTGCAATTTTCACTACTGCAATTTTCACTTCTCCAATTTTCGCGACTTTTCCGGAAAACCCGCGGCTTGCGCCTCACACTCGGCAAAGCCTGAAACGCGAACGCCCAAGACAGCGCCGCAATCGGTGATACGGATTGCTCCTGATTGAGTGAGAGGAGCACATATCATGTTTGCCAGCCTCGCCGAAGCGGCGATGTCGCTCGACATCGGCACGCTTTTCGTCATCGCTATCTGCGTCACATCTTTACTCGGCCTGTTCCTGCTGTTCGCATGGTTGCAGGACGGCATCACGGCGCTGGCCTGGTGGGGCTCGGCGTATCTGGTCGGCGGATTCTCCGGCGTACTGTGGCGCCTGGGTGACCTGATCTCGCCGCCGGTACCATCGAGCCTCCCCGACGTCATGCTGTTCATCGCGGTGGGCATGGTGTGGAGCGCCGCGCGTCTGTTCCACGGCCGACCGGTGCTGTGGGGCTCGATGTGCCTTGGCGCCGTTGTCTGGCTCGCCTTCTGTTCGTCCTCGGCATTCGTGACGACGGAGACGTCGCGCCTGGTCGTAAGCTCGGTGATTGTCGCCACCTATACGTTCCTGACCGCCGTCGAGCTGTGGCGCGAGCGGCGCAAATCGCTGATCCGGCGCTGGCCGGCGATCTTCGTGCCGATGCTCCACGGCGTGGTCTTCCTGTTTCCGGTGGCGTTGGCGGGACTTTCGCAGGATGGCATCGGCAGCCGCACGCTGGGCGCCGGCTGGGTCGCGGTCTATGCCATCGAGGTCGTGCTTTACGTGGTCGGCGCCGCCTTCATCGTGCTCGTGCTGGCCAAGGACCGCACGGTGAGCCAATACAAACTGGCGGCGGCGACCGATCCGTTGACCGAATTGCTCAACCGCCGCGGCTTCTTCGAGGCTGCCGCCGGCATCATGGCGGCGCGGCAAGCGAGCAAAGAGCCGGTCTGCGTGCTGGCCTTCGACCTCGATCATTTCAAATCGATCAATGATCGGTTCGGCCACAATACCGGCGACGCCACGCTGCACCTGTTCGCTACCGTGGTGAAGAAGACGCTGCGCGCCGGCGACGCCATCGGCCGCCTGGGCGGCGAGGAGTTCATCGCGCTGTTGCCGACCTCATTGGGCGACGCCACGGCCGCCGCCAACCGCGTGCGCAGGGCCTTTGCC
>JBAUYI010000084.1:0-15742 GCA_049584715.1 Xanthobacteraceae bacterium | reverse complement strand
CCCGTGGTCAGCGCACGGAAATGCAGCATGTCCGATTTGAGCCGCCACGGCAGCGCATTGCCGCGGCCGATGACCCCGTTCTCGGCAACGGCGGCGACAATGACAAGGTTCATCATCGGCGTGTCCAGCGCGCATAAAGCTCCGAAATCTGCGGAGGTGGGTCCCAATATTCGTCGCGAAGATTTGAGGGGCCCAGCATGGAAGCTGCGACAGGCCCAAAAGAAACGATTGCCTCTCCGAATGTCGCCCTGGTCTCTGGCTCGGTCACCGCGCCATCAAGCACCGCGGCGGATAAGCTCTCTAAAAATGCGAATACATGGCGCATATCCTTAGAAACGCTTTGAAATTCCTCGGAATGGTGATCAAGAGTCACCTCTCGAATGTTATTTCGAGCAGCGCGAAGCGCAGGATCATTCCAGGCCGCTCGGTAATCGTGGATGGACCACGACTTGAACCTCTCGTGACCAACCTCTTGCAGCCGTAAAGCTGATTTGTCGAGATAACGCTCTTCGTCAAGGATCGGGAAGGTTCAGATCAAGCTTTTTTGAAAGCTCTCTCCATTCGCGCTTGCTCAAGCCGCTCGCGGCAAAACCGCATTCCTCGCCCTTTAAGAGCTTCGTAATAAGGGCGACCTCTAGCCGGGACAGCGACACATTGTTGAGGCGATAGTCTTCGAACGCTTCCCAAGTTAATGGCACCCACCGTGCAACTATCCGCTCTATTGCGTAGGCATACTCGCGAATCTCGTGTTGCGCGTGCCCATCCGCCCGCAGGGACAAAAAGTGAAGCAAATTATGGAGATCAATTTTCCAGTACCATTGCGAGTAATAGTTCGTGGGAAGGACGATTCGAGCTAACTCACGAGCGATGCCAGAATAGTTAGGGTTCACCTTGTCGCCGGCTGCCGTTTCGTTCAGCAAGCGCTCATACTCTTTGTACGTACGGCTAGATATGCCCTCTATTGTCCTTAAATGATCTGCTGCTTCCAATTCGCTAATATCAAGCTCCCGTCCTTGCTTATTGGTCTCGCTTTGCCGTCCAACCGTTCTAAGCTGTTTGTCAGCGCTTTTGGAAAATTCGAATAAATCGTCCTGCCCCTCAGACTGCGCCTTGGATTGGAGAGCACGCTCCTCGGCTTCGTGCTGAAGCTTTTCCAAATATGACCGATCAGGAACATAGAATTCCTTATCGAGAATTGAGTACCGCGCGGAATATTCATTTATGTTCGCGGTTCTATGCCTGACCCATTGCCGCGCGACAAATATCGGCAACTTAATGTGGAATTTTATTTCACACATTTCGAACGGCGTCGTGTGACGATGACGCATCAGGTAGCGGATTAATCCTCGATCTTCAGATAGTTTTTTCGTTCCTTTGCCATACGAGACTCTCGCGGCCTGGACGATAGCGTCGTCCGACCCCATGTAGTCCACGAGCCGCACAAATCCGTGATCGAGGACTTTTATTTCTTTTCCGATCAAGTCATCGATATTGGTCTCGTGTGAGGGTTGTTCCTCGATCGTCATTTGTCGCATGGACTTTATTCCCACCAAATTGCCGACACGACTGAGGACAATACTCGCATTGTTCGCTTCCAGCCATCGCACGCTGAGTCGGGGCTGAGTTTACCTCCTCTTGATCGAATGGGGGATTACGCTTGCTAACCCGCCCCTACTTCCTGTGGACTGCTCATACCAGCCCGCCGAGGCCAAGAACGGCGGCCACGGCAAATATCCAAAGCGGGTTCACCCTGATCCAGTAGGTCATCAGCGCGGTGGCAACAGTAATTCCGACCGCCACCCACGTATCATCCGCCGCTCTCGCCACGACGACGGCGCTCGCCGCGGTCAGTCCCAGCGTCACCGGCACCAGGCCACCGGCCAGCGCCACTTGCCAGGACGCGCCGCGGAAGCGGTCGAACGTGCGGCCGACATAGAAAGCCAACAGGCACGTCGGCCCGCACATCGCCAGCGTCGCCACCAGAGCGCCCGTAAGCCCGGCGACGTGGTAGCCGATCAAGGTCACGACGATGACATTCGGTCCCGGCGTCAACTGCGCCAGCCCGAAAATGTCGCTGAATTGCGGGTCGGTCATCCAATGCTGCACATCGACGGTAAAGCGATGGATTTCCGGCACGGCCGAATTGGCACCGCCGATGGCGAACAACGACATCAGCGCGAAAAACCACGCCAGCGTCCCGAGCGTGCCGCCCAATTCCTTCATGGCCGCACCCAGGCGAGCGCGAGACTGATCGGCAGCACTACGGCGAGCACGATCGGCAGCGGCCACTGCGCGATGCCGATGGCGCCGAAGGTCGCGAACGCGATGACCGGTCCGCCCACGGCGCGGTTACGGAACAGCGGCAGCGCCATCTTCGCCACCGTCGACATGATCAGACCGGCCGCCGCTGCCGTAACGCCGATCAGCGCGCGGCGCAGCGCCGGCAGATCGCCGTAATGGGCATACAACGCGCCGATGAGGATGATCAGCATCATCGGCGGTCCGAGCAACCCGACCAGCGCGACCAAGCCGCCGAGCGGCCCGCGCACCCGGGAGCCGAAAATCACGGAGAAATTGACGATGTTGGGTCCGGGCAGGAACGAGCACAGCGCGTAAGCTTCGTTGAACTGTTCGGGCGTGAGCCAGCGACGCTCCTCGACCATCATGCGGCGCGACCACGCCAGCACGCCGCCAAAACCGTAGAGCGAGATCAGCGCGTAGGCGATGAACAACTCGGACAGGCTCGGGCGCGGCAGCACGGCAGCGGCGGCAACAGGTTCGGTCGCGCGCGGCGCCGGCGGTGCATCGTTCATCAAATTCGTTTAGCGCCGCTGCGCGGGCACCGCCATACGCATTTGCGCACAAGCACGATGCCAAGCCGTAGCGCCCACGCCCTATCCGACGGTCATGTCCAGCAACGCGTGAATGAACGTCGTCGCGCCCGCATAGATGCCCGGTGCTTCGCTCTCGCGCGGGCCGCCGATGGCGAGCACAAGATCAGCGCCAACCCTGCGCTGCTGCACGCGCAGCCACAGCGCCGCACGCTCGACGGGCTCCGGCTCGTCGAGATCCACCACCAAGAGCGGCTTGCGGTGGCGATGCGCGAGTTGCTCGGCCAGCGCCGTGCCCTTGGAGACTGCAAACCCGCCGGCCGCGACCACGATCATGCAGGCATCGGCATCGCGCACATTCCATTCGGTACGCTGCGCCGGATCGGGCAGCGGCGTCTCCTTGAGCTTGGGATATTTTGCCAATAGCCCGGGCGGCGCGGAAAGGTCCTCGGCCCAGCCGTCTTTCGGGCACCAGCCGCCATAATCGATGCCGCGCTCTATCGCCACATCGAGCACGGCGCGGTCGACGCCGGATTGTCCGCCGGAGAGGAGTTTCATGGGGATTTCATGTCAGTTTCTTGGGGCCTGACCCCGCTCTTCTTTCGGCAACCATTTGCGCCTATATTCCCTAGTGCTGGCGCAAGCCAGATATGGCGATAAACGGGCGTCGTAATAAACCTTTCGGACCCGGGGGCGGTACCCGGCGACTCCACCAATTTTCGGAGGACAGGATATGTCCTCCGCTTACGGGGTCGAAATAGGATCGACGAGGGCGTAAAAGGCGCGCTTTTGCCCGGGATGGTTCCGTCGTTATCGGACCAAATCCATAGTTGCCAATGACAACTATGCTCCGGTTGCTCTGGCTGCGTAACGCAGTCTGAAAGACCGATCTTAAAGCCCTGACGGGTTAAGCTCCGTCAGGCGGGGTTCGGAGGCACCTGGCAACAGAAGCCTCCACTTTCTTTCAGAGGACAGATAACGGACGACAGAGGACAGAATCGATCTGGACCTCTATGATTCGCCTCCTATCTGTCATCCGTCGTCTGTCATCAACCATGGCCACAGACTACATCCGCTACGACATTCTCGCCCAAGCGGCCCTGCGCGGGGTCGTGCGCACCGTATTGGCGGACGTCGCCAAGAAGGGCCTGCCGGGCGAGCATCATTTCAAGATTACGTTTGCCACCGCAGCGCCCGGCGTGCGGCTGTCGGAGCGGATGCGCGGGCAATATCCCGATGCGATGACCATCGTGTTGCAGCACCAATTCTGGGATCTGACGGTCGACGACGACGGCTTCGAGGTCGGCTTGTCGTTCGGCGGCATCCCGGAGCGGCTCGCGGTGCCGTTCGATGCGGTAACGGCGTTCTTCGATCCGGCGGTGCAATTCGGCTTTCAGTTCGAGGCCCTCGACAAACAGGCCGCGGAGCAGCCGAGCATCGCGGCCGAGACACCCGCGCCACGCCCGGCGGCGTTCGAAAAAAGCGATGCTGCCCTGCCCGCTCCCGCCGATGCTGCGCCGGCAGACCCGGCGCCCAATGAAAAGAGCGGTGGCGGCGAAGTCGTGCGGCTCGACCGTTTCCGCAAAAAGTAACAGCACTGGGCCCTGGGCGGTCGGCAATCACAAATTTGTGTGCGGGTGCGACAGTATCGGCTTACCCACGAGGACAATGAATTGCGTCAATATCGGAGGCATGGCGCGGAACTATTGGTTGAATATTCTCAAGTATATCATCTGATATCCTACATCAATTTCTCGTCTACCTTGAGCATCACTCCAAAATATCTGGACATTGCAAATATTCACGCAGTATCAGCTGAGTTCCGGCGCCTGAAAATATTGAACCGAAATGAAATTTCTTTACCGGATAAAGGGAATAGGCTTCGGTCACGACCAGAAGACCCACGTTAAGAATTCGTAGACTCTCCGTTGTCGTGATCCAGTGCCAGGGTACCGGCGTATAACTTTGCAGCAGAAGCGGGCCAGGATGGGCCCAGTCACGTTATCCGGTTACCGCCGAGCGACCTGATGGGCAACGTTGTCAATCTCCGAACTGTGCGAAAGCGGGCCAAACGGCTCGAAGCCGAGCAAAAAGCTGCGGCCAACCGCTTGGCCCACGGCCGAACCAAGGCGGATCGAACCGCGACACGGTCACGCAACGACAAAGCCCAGCGAAGCCTCGACCTACACCGGGTCGAAACGGGAGACAGGCAATGAAATCGCCAGTCATCAAGCGCTCGATCGTTATCGCCGGTCATAAGACCAGCGTCAGCCTTGAAGACGCTTTCTGGAGAGGGCTCAAGGAGATCGCCATCGGCCGCGATAAAACGCTGTCGGACCTCGTCGCCGAGATCGATACCGGGCGCCCACACGGCAATCTGTCGTCGGCCATCCGGCTGTTCGTGCTCGACCATTACCGGGCACAAACCAACGGTCATGCCGTCGAGAGTAGCGGCCAAACGCCGCTGATGGTCATGCCCGCGGCAGCGACTTCAGTTCTGCGGCCGGAATAGCAAATCGAGCGGCGGTCCCGCCGTTTGCGGGGCTGCGGGCTGGGTCGGCTGCGGCACGGGCCGCGGTTTGTTTGCCGTCGTGGATCCGGTGACGGACGCAGGCGGCGCTTCGGTTTGCAACAGATCCAATCCTCGCGTTCCGGGAGGCGATGCGCTCGCCAGCTCCGCGAATTCGACGATGCCCCCCGCAGGGACTGTGCGGACAACCGGAAAGTCCGGACGAACCGCGCGGCCGATGACGTCCTGCCGTCCGTTGGCTTCGATCGATTCCAGGCGCCGAGTTTGCAGTTCCGCGGCGCGCAGCGTCAGCCAACCGGTCAGCGCCGAAACGTCGAGGCTGCGCGCCGGCGCCGCGAGCGGGCCTTTGAGAATGACGGCAAGCTCCGGCCGGATGCGGATCAAGGCGTGGGGAGGCGGCGGCGAAGCGAGCGTCATGCGCGCATCGACGGTACCGGTGTTGAGATCGAACGCGCCGGAAAACGACAGCGTGGCGCCGTCTTGCGCCGGCACCGTCGCATTGGCGACGCCGACCCTGCCGTCGGTGATGGTCATAGCGGCATCGCCTTGCGGCGCGGCCAGATGGCCGCCGGCGAGCGCCGCATTCACGGCAGGCTGAATTTTCGCCAGCTCGATTGCCGTGCTCTGATCGGCCGCGTGCATGGCGGCGACGAATGCCGCCGGGTCGAGCCCCGCGATACGGGCATCGGCCAGCGCGATAGCACCGCTGCCGTGCGCCGCGCGTACAAGCGCGGCGGGGCTCGAGCCGAAGCTGTCGAAATCGACCTTGAGCGTCAGCCGCGCGTCGATAGTTTTCTTGTCGGTTTGCAGGACAATTGCTGCGTCGGCGTCGGCCAGCGCGACATGGCCGTGGCCGACCAAGCCGTCGGCATTGCGGCGGAATGCCAATTCGCCGCTGACGCGGCCACCGCCGAGATCGCCGGCGATACTCTGTAACACGATTTCGCCCGGGCGAAACTGCGCCACGCCTTTGAGATTGCTGGCGACCAGCGCCGGCGCGAATGCCGCATGATCGAGCGTGAAGGTCACGACGCCGTTCATCGCAGCGAACGCGCCGCCGCCGAGCGGCTGGCTCGACCACGGCGCGGCGGCGTTTTGCGCTTGGCGCGGCAGCCCCAACAGTACGCTCGCGAGCCACGCGCCATCGACAGTGTCGGCGCCAACGTCACCGTCGATTGCCATCGGACTTGCCAGATTGACGGCAAGATGCCCGTGCGCCGACGCCTTGCCGGCAGCGATGGCGATTTGCGTGAACGACAGTGCGCTGCCGGCAATAGAAACGGCGGCGCGCGCGGAGATCGGCACCGCGTTGCTCTGCTGGCCGGTCATCGCCTGCTGCAACGGCTGAAGGTCAGCGGCGGTCGCCAATACTTGGAACGTGCCTTCGAACGTGCCTGGAGGCGCTTCCTTGCCGTTCAGTCGCGCCGCACCGCGCACCGCGGCAGTGAAGCCGCTGGCGGACGCCTCGCCATCGACACGAAGCTCGCCGTTCAGCGGTCCGGCAGCCGACAGCGTCACGCGGCCGGGCAGTTGGTCGACAGCGACGACGCGATTGAGGCCGAACAGCGCCGCCAGCGCGGTGCCGTCGTCGGCGTCAAGCCGGCTGTCGATGTGCACATTGGCTTCACCAAGCTTGGCCGGCTCACCGGTCGCAGTGCCGTTGAGCGCAACGCGCATCAAGCCCAACTGGCCATTGAGATCGAGCTTGGCGGTGCTGCCGGCGGTCGCCGCCCGCTCGACGGTCAGCGTGCCGTGTAGTTTTGCCGGCGCCAGGCGATCGGCGGCGCGGCGCAGGACATCGGCCGTCTGCGGCGCAAACTGCCCAAGCACACGCGACAGATCGGCAAGTGTGCCGGCATTGAGATCGACCGTGACGCGCCCGCGCGGCTGCGACGACAACTCGTCGATGCGGCCTGAGATGTCGAGCGCGGCGCCGCCCAGTTCGCCGACCGACAGATGCTCGATCTGTAACGCGCCTGAGTCGAACTTGATTTGCGCCTTGACTATCCGCGCATCGATGCCGGCCAAGGTCGCCTTGCCGATATCGAGCGCCAGCGAGCCTTGGCGCGGTGGCGCAAAACCGTTCTCGTCCACGGCCGACTTGGCGAACGCCGCCAACGCATCGAGATCGAGCTTGGTGGCGTGAAGATCGGCTTCGACAATGGCCGGGCGGTCGGATGCCGGCCAAGTCGTAGGCCAAGTATAGGCGAAGCGCCCCCGGACATTGTCCTGGTCCAGCGTGGCGTCGAGCCCATCGACCGCCAGACGATCACCGGCAATGGTGACATCGCCGCGCGCGCGCAATGTTCTGACGCCGGCCGAAGCTGCGGCGCCACGTCCGCTCAGCCAGGCGAGCAACGTATCGGCGTCGGCGGAGTCCAAGGCGCCCGGCCCGGTGAAAGCGAGACCGCGCCCGGATTGCTCGACGTGACCGCTCAAGCTCACTTGGGTCAGCCCCGGTGCGCGCAATTCGACGCCGTCCAGGCTCCATCCCGTCGCGTCGAAACGCGCGACGCCGTGCAACGACTGGACATTGGTGCCGCCGACCGTCAGGCCGGCAATGCCGACGCCGATCTTGCCCGGCAGCGGCGGCTTTATCGACCCCACGAACGCATCGACGAAACTCTTGACCACAAGGAGCGGCGGCCGGTGCGTCAGGTCGGGCGCGGCGAGCGCGCGATCGACATCGACCTCGAGTGCCGCGATGTCGCCGTCGAAATGCGGGTGCTCGCCGAATGTCAGATCGGCTTTGCCGGTGAAGACGACCGCGCGTTCGTTCGGCCCGTATTGGAAGGTGACGTCGTGCAGCGACGCCGCAGCCGGCGTCGCCCGGATCGTGCCGTTGGCGTGCCATGGATCGTTCATCACCCGCTGGCCGCTCGACAGCGCGGCGCCGACCGGTCGCGCCAGCGCAATGGCGCCGTCGAATTGCGGCGCGCCGTGATCGACGGTGAGCGTGCCGTCGACGTCCGTGGTCAGCGGATGATTGGATGGATTGACGCTGAGCCTGATCTTGAACCCGGTGTCGGCATCGCCGCGACCGCCGGAAATTCGGTAGCCGTAAGTTTCATCGCCGGCGGCGAACGTGCCTTCTCCTCTGAACGGTCCGAGCAGCGAGCGGATGTCGCCGTCGAACGAGAGTTTTTGCAACGTCAGGCGCGAGCCCGACGCGGCATCGGCGAGAACGATGCTGCCGTCTTCGACGCGCAGCCGGGAGATGGACAGATCATCCGCGCGCCAAGCGCGCGTGGGAACCGGCCAGTCGATGGCACCGGAACGGTCGAGCGCGAGATTGATTTGCGGCGTCACCAGGCGCGCCTCGGTGGCTTGCACCTCGCCGCGGATGAGCGGGCCAAGTCTGACTTCAAGATCGAGCGAGCCGGCGCGCAGTCGCGGCTCGCGGCCCGCTTCACCGATCTCGACGTTGCGCAGCTTGATGCGTGGCGTCGGCAGGATGCGGGCGTCGATGGTTCCTGTGACGCGCACGCTCAATCCGGTGAGGCGGCTCGCCTCGTTCTCGAAGGCCGTGCGGTAATGGTTCCAATCGACGACGAACGGCGCCACCAGCGCGGCCACGAGCGCCAGGATGATCGCGATCGCCAATCCGAGCAGCGTCGTCTGCACGGCGTCTCCGAGCTTTCCTTAAATTCGCTTCTGGCGAATCTTGCGCGC
This sequence comes from Xanthobacteraceae bacterium, assembly GCA_049584715.1. Lineage (GTDB taxonomy): Bacteria > Pseudomonadota > Alphaproteobacteria > Rhizobiales > Xanthobacteraceae > BOG-931. Next base: position 6,709 of record JBAUYI010000084.1, on the reverse strand, counting down.
TTTTGCGCAAACCTAAATGAGGCCGGCGCCGATTGCACGCTTCACGGCCGGCGTTTGGGCCGCATTCGGGGCGATAGTATGTTCCCCCTCCTTTCCCTCCCCCGCATGCGGGGAGGGAAAGGAGGGGGCGATCAAAGATTAACGATCTTGCCCGGATTCATGATGTCGAGCGGATCGAGCGTGCGCTTGATCGCGCGCATCGCCGCGAGCGCCGGTTCGCCGTGCTCGGCCAGCAGATATTTCATCTTGCCCTGGCCGACGCCGTGCTCGCCGGTGCAGGTGCCGTCCATGGCCAGCGCGCGCTCGACCAGGCGTTGCGACAGCGCTTGCGCGCGAGCCACCTCGTCGGCGTCGTCCATGTCCACCAGCAGCGTCAGATGAAAGTTGCCGTCACCGACATGGCCGACGATCGGCGCCAGCAGCCGGCTTGCGGCGATGTCGCGCTGGGTCTCGACGACGCATTCGGCAAGCCGCGATATCGGTACGCAGACATCGGTCGCGACAATCTGCGCGCCCGGCCTGAGCGCCTTGCACGACAGCGCGGCGTTATGGCGAGCTTCCCACAGACGGGAACGATCCTCCTGGCGCGTCGCCCAGTCGAACGGCCCGCCGCCAAATTCGCGCGCGATGTCGCCAAAACGCTCCGATTGCTCGGCGACTCCCGCCGCCGTGCCGTGGAACTCCAAGAACAACATCGGCGTCTCGGGCAGCGCCAGCTTGGAATGAAGATTGACCGCGCGCACTTGCAGCGCATCAAGCAATTCGATGCGCGCCACCGGAATGCCGGACTGGATGGTCAGGATGGTCGCGCGGCAGCACGCCTCGACCGAAGGAAACGGACACACGCCTCCCGATATCGCCTCGGGAATGCCGGCGAGCTTGAGCGTCAGCTCGGTAATGATGCCAAGCGTGCCTTCCGAGCCGACGATCAGCCGCGTGAGATCGTAACCGGAGCTGGATTTTTTGGCCCGGCTCGCCGTCGTCATCACCTCGCCGTCGGCGAGCACGGCTTTCAACGAAAGCACGTTGTCCTTCATCGTGCCGTAGCGCACCGCATTGGTGCCCGAGGCACGCGTCGCCGCCATGCCGCCGAGCGACGCATCGGCGCCGGGATCGATGGGAAAGAAGACGCCCTGATCGCGCAGTTGCTCATTGAGCGTCTTGCGCGTGATGCCGGGCTCGATGACGCAGTCGAGATCCTCGGCGTGAACCGCGAGCACGCGGTTCATGTCGCGGAAATCGAGCGAGATGCCGCCGCGCGGCGCATTGACCTGGCCTTCGAGCGACGTGCCGACGCCAAACGGAATCACCGGCACGCGCGCCGCGGCGCACAACCGCACCACCTGCTGCACGTCGTCGGTGGTCTGCGGGAATACCACCGCGTCCGGCGGCTGGTTTGGAATCCAGGTCACCGTATTGCCGTGCTGCTCGCGCACCGCCTGCGAGGTGACGAGGCGGTTGCCGAATTGCGCGGCGAGCGCGGCGATGACCCCGTCGATCGCCTTGCGGTCGCGTTTTTGCTCGGTCTTTGCCTCGGTCAATGCCATCGCGTGGTCTCACATCACTCCTCGGGCCTGAAGCCCGATGCTTTAACAGCCGGCGCCCATTTTTCCGAGTCGTCTTTCTGAATGTCGGCAAACGCAGCCGCGGAGGTGCCGGTCGGCTGCAATCCAAAGGCCAGGAATCGATGTTCCACATCGGGCGAGTGCACGGCGTCGACGATCGCCTTGTTGAGCCGCTCGATCACCTCCGGCGGCGTCTTGGCCGGCGCGAACATGCCGTACCAGCCGGACGCGACCAGATCATACCCCGCTTCGCGCAACGTCGGCACGTCGGGCAGGAACGGCGAGCGCTGCCGGTTCGAGGTCGCCAGGACGCGGATGCGGCCGGCCTCCGCCATCTGCACCAGGTCGGCCGTCGTCGTGATCTCGATCGGGATATGCCCGGCCACGAGATCGGTCAGCCCCGCGGCCGAGCCATGATACGGCACCGGACGCAGATCGATTTTGGCGGCACGGCCGAACATGACGCCCAAAAAATGCGGCAGCGTGCCGGCGCCGGGAATGGCGTAGTTCGCGTCCGCGGGATTGGCCTTCGCCCAACCGACCAGATCCTTGAGCGTCTTGGCATCGGTTTGCGGCCCCACGGCGATGCCGAAATCGAACGTCCCCAATTCGCTCAGCGGCACGAAATCGTTGAACGGGTCGTAGTCCAGCTTCGTGTAGAAGTGCTGATAGATCGCCAACGGCGCAATCGGCGTCAGCAGCAAGGTGCTGCCATCGGGCGCTGCATCTTTCACCGCCCTGACGCCGATACGCCCATCGGCGCCGGTACGGTTCTCGACGATCACCGGCCGGTTGAGCGCGCCACTCATTTTATTGGCGATCAAGCGCGCCACGGTATCGCCGGAACCGCCTGGCGCGAACGGAAAGATGATGCGGATGGGCTGCTCGCCGATTTGGGCGTGCAGCGGGGCGGCAAAAAACGCTCCAGCCAGAACCGCAAGCACGAGACGCAACAACCCCGGCATCATGCTTCTCCCGGTCATCGCCTGTCTCGAAGATAGCCGCTCCACAGCTCCGCCGGAATGTCGGCTTCGTCCCAAACGCCGATCAAAATGCCGCGGCGCGCCGCCTTGCCGCGACCGTTGTCGATCTGCTGCTCCGAGCGCGTGGTGCGTTGCGATACCCGAAGGCCCCACTGCGCCAGGGCCGCCGACAGCCGCTCGCGTTCGCCGGCGTGGGCCGGATCGGCGCCGAGGTCGCGCAACTCGCCGGGATCGTTGACGCGATCGAACAGCATCGGCCGGAAGCCGATGGCATGGATGAGCTTCCAGCGCTTGTCGGCGATCATGAACAGGCGCGCGTCGCGCGGTTTCAGCCCAAGCTTCGCCGACGCCGGCATCATTCCGTAGTCGTATTCGCTGATGGTAAATGATCGCCACGCCACGGGCGGTTCGCCGCGCAGCAACGGCAGCAGCGAGCGGCCCTCAAGCCGGTGCGATTGCTGCGTCGGATCGCCGCCGGCGATGTCCAGAAATGTCGGCGCCAGATCGATAGCCTCGACCAGCTCGTCGCACACGCCGCCGCGCGCTTTGTCGGCAGCCGGCGACGGATCGTAGATGATCAGCGGCACCTTTACCGAGGCATCGTGGAAGAAATCCTTGTCGCCGAGCCAGTGGTCGCCGAGGTAATCGCCGTGATCGGCGGTGAAGACGATCATGGTGTTGTCGAACAGCCCGTGCTCTCTCATGTAGCCAAACAGCACGCCCATCTGGTCGTCGATCTGTTTGATCAAGCCCATGTAGACGGGAATGACTTCGGCGCGCACCTCATCGCGTGAAAATGTCTTGCTGACGTCGTGCTCCATGAAGGCGCCATAGACCGGATGCGGATCGCAGCGTTCGTCATGCGAGCGCACCGCAGGAATGACATCGCCCGGCCCATACATGGTGTTGTAGGGCGCCGGCGCGATGTAGGGCCAATGCGGCTTGATGTAGGACAGATGCAGGCACCACGACTCATCGCCGGCCTCACGGATGAAATCGATGCCGCGCCGGGTCATATACGGCGTCTCGGAATCCTCCTCGCGCACCCGCGCCGGCTTCCGCGCATGGCGCATCGCCCAGCCTGAGGCCAAAACATTGCCTTCGCCGTCGGCAGCGTTGGCCCAATCGTGCCACGGGTTCTCGCCGTCGTAGCCTTTGTCGTTGAGATAGCTGTTATAGCGCGGCCGCCGCGGCGAATAGCGCATGCCGTCCGGGCCCATGCCGTGCAAGCCATCGTCGCGCTCGTAGGGTTCAAAGCCGCATTCGGCAACGCGCACGCCGATGATCGAATCCGGATCGATGCCGAGCCGTTGCATGCCCTCGACGTCGGCCTCCATGTGGGTCTTGCCGACCAGCGCGGTGCGCATGCCGAGCGGGCGCAGATAATCGCCCATGGTCATCTCGCCGACCTTGAGCGGGAATCCGTTCCACGCCGCGCCGTGGGATTGCACATAGCGGCCCGTATAGGTGCTCATGCGCGAGGCGCCGCAGATCGGCGACTGCACATAGGCGCGGCTGAAACGCACGCCGCGCCCCGCCAGCGCATCGATGTTCGGCGTCTTGAGCCGCGGATGGCCGTAGCAAGACAGATAGTCCCAGCGCAGCTGGTCGCACATGACGAAGAGGATGTTCTTGGCTTTTTTCGACACAGTGCGCGACGATCCCGGGATGGCGCTGCAACAGGCTGGCGAGCGCTCGACGTTAGCACATCACTTTGACGGCCACGAAATTGAGCCTTGCCAAAGCGGCTCCGGTCGGCTGCATTGCACGCCCGATCGCCGGACATGACCATGCTCGAACGGCCCGACCCCGCAATCCCCTCCCCTTTCGTATCCTCGGTGATGCGGGTCGAGCCCGGCTGGATCGACTACAACGGCCATCTCAACATGGCCTATTACAATGTGCTGTTCGACCGCGCCGTCGACGAGGTCTACGAATTGCTGGGTCTCGGCCTGGCCTATGTGGAAGTCAGCCGGCACTCGACCTTCACGGCGGAAGTGCATGTGCGCTATCTGCAAGAGTTACACGCCGACGATCCGGTGCGCGTCACGTTCCAGCTGCTCGGCTACGACGCCAAGCGGCTGCACTACTTTGAAGAGCTACATCACGCCGACGAAAATTGGCTATCGGCGACCTCGGAGAACATGGCGCTGCATGTCGATATGGATGCGCGGAAGACAGCTGCCTTTCCGGCGGAGATCACCGCGCGCCTTGAGCGTATGAAGGCAGCGCATGCCACACTGCCGATTCCGGATGGCGCCGGACGGCGCATCGCCATGCCGAGTGCAAAATGACAGGTTCAGCCATGGTGACGATCCGCGAGCACAAAATTCCGAGCGCCGACAGCAAGCCCTACATTGCCGTCGAGGGGCCGGATCGCTGCCTCTGGTTCTGCGAAAGCGGCGCGGCAAAGATCGGCCGCCTCGATCCCGACCGCGGCACGTTCACGGAGTTCGCGCTTGCGAACAAGACCGCGACGCCGATCGGCATCACGACCGGCAGCGACGGCAATCTGTGGTTCGCCGAAAAGGCCGCCAACAAGATCGGCCGCATCACGCCGCGCGGCGAGATCACCGAATTCGCGCTGCCGACGCCGAATGCCGGGCCTGACGGCATCGTCTTGGGTCCCGACGGTAATGTTTGGTTCTCCGAGAGCGAAGTGAGCCGTATCGCGCGGATCACGCCCGACGGGCGCATCAGCGAATTTGCCGACGGCATCACGCCGGGCGCAAAACCGCTGTCGATCTCGGTGCGCGACGGCGCGCTGTGGTTCAGCGAAGCCGCCGGCAATCGCATCGGCCGCATGACCATGGACGGCAAGGTCACGGAATTTCCGATTCCCTCCCACGACAGCCAGCCGCGCGCCACGGTCACCCATCCCGACGGCAGCATCTGGTTCGTCGAGACTTCGACCAATGCGCTCGGCCGCATCGATCGCTCAGGCCGCATCACCGAGCATCCGGTGCCGACGCCGAACGCGTCGCTGCGCGGCGTCACCGTCGGCGCCGATGGCGACCTCTGGTATACGGCGAATTTCGTCAACAAGATCGGCCGCATGGCGCCGGATGGTATGGTGCGCGGCGAATACGATATTCCGACGCCGAACAGCGGCGCGCGTTGCATCACGGCGCTGGCCGACGGCCGGCTGTTCTTCACGCAATACGACGCCGGGCTGATCGGCGAAGTTGTCGTGCGCTAAACATAAAATCCGGGGAGAGACATGAAAAAAACCGCGCTCGTCATCGCTTGCCTGGCCACGTCGTGGCCGGTCGCCGCCATCGCGCAAAATTATCCGACCAAGCCGATCAAGATGATCGTGCCGATCTCGGTCGGCTCGATCACCGACGTCGCGGCGCGCTTGACGGCGCAGGAGCTCCAAGAGCGGCTCGGCCAATCGGTCATCGTCATCAACAAGCCGGGCGCCGCCATGGTGCTCGGCGGCAGCGAATGCGCAAAATCGGATCCCGACGGCTATACGCTGTGCGTGGTCAGCCCCGACACCATGTCGTTCAACCCGCTGACCATTCCGAACCTGCCGTATAATCCCGAGAAAGATTTCACGCCGGTCATCGACATGTATCACGTGGTCGAAGGCCTGATGACGCCCGCGGCGTCGGGCATAAACTCCATCGATGAGCTGCGCGCCAAGGCGGTAGCGGAGCCGGGCAAGCTCAATTACGGCACGCTCGGCGAGCGCACCACCACCGACGCGTTCCGGCAATGGCTCGGCGAGCACTGGAAGACCAATTTCGTCGCCATCCCCTACAAGGGCGGCTCTGAGATCATCGCCGCGCTGCTCGGCAACACCATCGACGTCACCAAAATCGGCGTCGGCAACATGACCAGCCAGTTGAAGGAGGGCAAGATCAAGGTTTTGGCGCTGCGCGCCTCGCACCGCTCGCCGCAATTGCCCGACGTCCCGACCTTCGAGGAAGCGGGCTTCGGCACCTTCCCCGGGGGGCCGATCTTCTGGGGCGCCGTGGTTCCCACCGGCACGCCGGCGCCGATCGTCAAGCGGCTGCACGACGAGCTGTTGGCGATCTTCCGCGGGCAAAAATTCACCGACTTCGCCAACCAGAACTTCCTCGATCCGGCCGCCGGCTCGACTGAGGACTTTGCCGCGTTCCTCAAGAAGGACCGCCAGGACGCCGCCGTGCTGGT
>JBAUYI010000083.1:0-10906 GCA_049584715.1 Xanthobacteraceae bacterium | reverse complement strand
AGGCTCAGCTTCAGGCCAGGCTTCCTGGGACGCGGTCTGCACGGGCGTTACCCGCCTTCGCCTGTCCCAGTCCAGGGATGCACCTCCCACCCCGGTCGTAATGCCGGGAGACATGATGCCCAAGCCGCCCGGGAGCAGGCTGCAAACCCGCCCGCGGGCACCGCCCTCGCTCCCATGACGCGATGTGCCTCCGCGCCATGTCCTTCAACGGAGCGAGGATTGTGATGTAACTGGAATGGGGACGTTTGTCAAGGGGCGTCTCTGAAAACGATACGCGCGTTTGCAGTGCACGCCAAAGGGCATTTAATCTCTTTCGCCGCATCGCCGCAGGCCGTACGATCTCGATCCGGCAATGGGTGACGCCATGGGACGACTGGATTTCATCGGCGATCTCGACCGCAGCAAAATCGTCGCGCTCGACTTTACCACTGCGGAGTTCAGGCAGCAGGCGCACCGTCTCGTCGCCGACTGGGCCACGCGGCCGCCCTTCTATGTCCTTGGCAAAGGACCGCCCCAGGTGATCGTCGGCCGCTATGCCGACGTGCACGAGGTGTTCTCGGACACCGAACGATTTGCCTCGGAGCTGCCGAAGGGGCCGGGTTACGAGCAATACGACAAGTTCATGGGCCTGACCTTCCTGACCCAGACGGACGGCGCACAGCACGCGCGGCTGCGCCGGCTCCTGATCCCGGCGTTCTCAGCGCACCGCATGGAGCAAATCGAATCGAGCATCACCGCCATCGTCGAAGGCATGCTTGACGACATCGAGCGCGCCGGGCCGCAATTCGATGGTATGACCCAATACGGTGCCAAGCTCGTGATCGGCGCGCTGGTCTCGACCATGATGGGGTTGAACGAAGCGCAGCAGCAGGTGCTTATCGATTATCAGGAGGTAGTGCCGCTTGCCACGGCACGAAAGCCGGGTGAGCCGTATCCGGCCGAATACGAAAGCGTGGCCAGACGCACCGCCGAGCTGGTGGAATACACCATCGCCGAGCGGCGGGCCGGCCGGCGCGCAGATTTCCTCAGCGATCTCGTCCAGGCGCGCGACCGCGGCGACAAGCTGAGCGATGAGGAATTATTCGGCATGATCTATGGCCTGTTCGGCTCGATCGCGGCGACCAGCCGCTCGGCCGGCGGCGCGCTCTACACGCTCTACAGCCACACCGACCAGCTGGCGCAGCTCATTGCCGATCCCGCGCTGATCCCGGACGCCGTCGAGGAATGCCTGCGCATCGCGAGCAACGGCTACTTCACCTTCGCGCGGATCGCCACGCGCGACACCGAAGTCGGCGGGACGCCGATCTACGAGGGAATGATCGTGCGCCCGTCGCCGCTCGCCGCCAATTACGATCCGCTGGTGTATCCCGATCCGCAGCGCTTTGACATCCATCGCAAGCCGAAGCGGATCATGTCATTCGCCGTGGGTCCGCATTTTTGTGTCGGTAACATTCTTGGCCGCACCACGATAACGATTGCAATGGAGCGGTTGCTCGCCCGTTTTCCCAAAGCGCGGCTTGTCGATCCCGATTTCGTGCCGGTCTACGGCGGCGCGGTCGGCGAACTCCGCCTGCTCAACTTGCCGATGCTGAGCCAATGAGCCGGATTGCACGTCTCGTCGCGCTTTTGCTGCTCGGCGCTGCCGTGTGCCAGCCGCGGCCGGCGGCTGCCGACGCTGATTATCCTATTCGGCCGATCAGGCTGGTCGTGCCCTATGCGCCCGGCGGCGTGCCCGACACCAGCGCCAGATTGCTGGCGCAGAAGCTCCAGGGGCGCATCGGCCAGACGGTCTTCGTTGAGAACCGCCCCGGCGGCAACGGCGGCGTCGCCGCCGCTGTGATCAACACGTCGCCCGCTGACGGCTACACGCTGATGGTCGTCGACACGACGCTCCTGTCGGTCGGCCCGATCTTCCTCAACGACTTATCCTTTGATCCGAAGAAGGATTTCGTGCCGATTGCGGCACTCGCGCGCACGCCGCTGTTCCTGGCCGTCAACGCAACGATGCCGATCAAGACACTCGACGAGTTCGTCGCTTACGTCAGGGCGCATCCCGGCCAGCTCAATTACGGCTCCGCCGGTGTTGGCAGCACGCATCAGCTGACCATGGAAGCGATGAAGGCAGTGCTGCATCTCGACATCGTCCATGTGCCGTATCACGGCACTGGCGAGGCTGTGCCTGCGCTCCTCGGCAATCACGTCCAGGCGCTGTGGGCGGCCTATCCCAGCCTGAAAGGCGCCGTAGAGCGCGGCGATATCAGGCTCCTCGCTCATAACGGACTCGGGCATTCGCCGCTATTGCCCGAGTTGCCGCCGCTGGCCGATCTCGTTCCTGGCTTCGACATGGTCACGAACATTGGCGTCTACGGCCGCGCCGGAATACCGGACAACATCGTTCGCAAAATCGCTGCCGACTGCAGCGCGGTCGTAAAGGACGGCGACGTGGCCTCGCAATTGGCGTTGCTGGGCATGGAGCCGGTGGGAGAGGGACCGGAAGCGTTCGCGAAAATGAACCAGCACGAGATCGACACCATCACCCAGGTGGTCGAGAACGCCGGCCTTAAGCCGCGCTGAGCCGAACGCGCGAACGGCACCCTTGCTGCTCCGAGCGGCTTCTAAGCAAATAGCGCGAGGTCGATCGCGTCGCCCATCTTGCGGTAACCACCGTCGCTCGGATGCAGTCCGTCGCCGCAATCGTCCACGGCACGCATCTGGGTCGGGATTTCGGGATCGCGCAACGCGGCGTCGAAATCGGCGACACCGTCAAACACGCCGCTCTCCCGGATCCAGGCGTTGACCGCGACCCTGTGCATCTCGCGCGTCGGGTTCCAGGCATTGGCCATGTACGTCTCATTGCCGAACGGTGTCAGCGTCGCGCCAATGATCTTGATGCCGGCTGAGTGCGCGCGCAGCGCCGTCTGTTGCAGGCCGGCAATCACGGACTCGGCGGTGACCTCTTCCTCGGGCTTCGCCCACCGGTTACGCAGATCATTGGTGCCGAGCATGACAATGACGTGGGTGACGCCCGGCTGCGCCAGCACGTCGCGGTCGAAGCGCCGCAGCCCGCTGTCGCCGCGGATGTCGTGCAGGATGCGGTTGCCGCCGAGGCCGTTGTTCATGACGCCGACCGGTCTGCCGGCGCGGGCCACGAGCCGCCGCGCCAATTGATCGGGCCAGCGGCAGAAGGCGTCGATCGTCGAGATGTTGCCGTCGGTCAGCGAATCGCCGAGCGCGACCACGCCGAGGGCGTCGCTCGGGGCGAGTACGTCGACGCCGCAAAGAAAGAACCACTGGTCGGTCAGATTGCCGACCGGCATCACTGTCTCAGTGACGTATTTGCCGGGTGGCGAAATGTAATTGGTCTGCCTTGCGTACCGGCCGGTTATCGCGAAATTCGCCGGCACCTCGCCGGGCAGATGGAAACTGGCCGCGACATCGGCGAGCGGGGAAACGGAAAGATCGACTGCGTCGCTGTACTGCACCGCCCCGGCTGCGATGACGGCGCAGTCGCGGCCGCCGAAGCTCAGCTTGCGGCCGGTGCCGGCGACGATCGCCGGACCCTTGTCACGCAACGCGATCGTCGCTGTGCCGATGATCAGTGGACGATTGCCATAGGCATTTGAGATTCGCACCCGCAGCCGCTCGCCGCCAATGCTAACGCGCGGGTTCAGGCGGATCGTCTGGTTGTTGAAACCGACGACGCCTTCCGCCGGCGCCGGAGCAGCCGCCCAGGTTCCGACCCAACGTTTGTCGCTTGGCATGACCATCACCACGCAATTGCGCTATTTGAAGCTGATCAGATCCGTCCGGCTCAGCGTTGAGGCTTTCTCCTTCAATGCCTCGTTCGCGGCATTCTCACTGTGCTGATGCAAAATTTGGTACTGCCCGATGGCAATTTCGTAATCCGTGGCGTCCAAACTCGCGTCGACCGGAACGACGACCGTGTAACCACGCAGCGTTGCTCCGACTGACGTGTAGGTCACCGATCCGCTCACCTTCCAGCCAGCCAGAATGAGCGTCGTAATGCCTTTGGCCTTCAGCGTCTTGTCGAGGTCGGTATTGTAGAACCTGTCCTGCGCTTGACTTTCAATTTTGATGTCGCCGGGTGCAGGCAAAACCTCCGGCAGCCACTTCGACATGGTCGGCGCCCGAGTCCCAAACGCAACGGCGACACCGGCGTTGCGTGCCCGCGCCAGCAATGACGAGATGGCCGGCACCATTTTGCCCGTGCAGTTTGGCTGACGCGTGCAAATAGGATCGACTATGTCGAATATCAGCAATGCAGTTGTCGCCGCGTTGAGGGCCACGGGGACCGGTTCCGGCGGTGACGGCATTTGCAGTGGCAGCGGAGGCTTGGTCATGGGGAATTACTCGATTACGACAGAGCCGGTCTGCATACCACTACGGCTCTTTTTTTGAGACGAGGAAAAAAAGTCGTGGATGGCCGGGACAAGCCCGGCCATGACGGTTTAGGCGATGGTTTTACTTCTTCCCCTTCACGATCTTCTGCTTCTGCTCACCCAGCCCATCGATTCCGAGCGTCACCACATCGCCGGCCTTCAAGAACTTCGGCTCGGGCTTCATGCCGAGCCCGACGCCCGGCGGCGTGCCGGTGATGATGACGTCGCCGGGCTCCAGGATGAAATATTGCGAGCAGCACCAGACGATGTGGCGGCAGTCGAAGATCATGGTCGAGGTGTTGCCGCGCTGGCGTTTCTCGCCGTTGACGTCGAGCCACATGTTAAGCTTTTGCGGATCCTTGATCTCGTCCTTGGTGACGAGCCAGGGGCCGAGCGGGCCGAACGTCTCGCAGCCTTTGCCCTTGGTCCATTGGCCGGCGCGCTCGATCTGGAATACGCGCTCGGAGACGTCGTTGGCCAGGCAATAGCCGGCGACGACGTCGAGCGCCTTGTCCTTGCTCAGATAGCGGGCGCGCGTGCCGATGACGATGCCGAGCTCGATTTCCCAGTCGAGTTTTGTGGAGTCCCGCGGGATGATGGTGTCGTCGTTTGGGCCGCACAGGCACGATGGCGCCTTGTTGAAGATGATCGGCTCTTTCGGGATCGGCATGCCGGCTTCGGCGGCGTGGTCGGAATAATTCAGCCCGATGGCGATGAAATTGCCCATTCTGGCGACGCACGGCCCGATGCGCGGCTTGCCTTTCACCAGCGGCAGCTTTTCCGGGTTGAGCTTTTTCAGCTTGGCGAGGCCGCCGGGCGAGAGCGTGGCGCCGGTAATATCGGGGACGATTTTCGACAGATCGCGGATGTTGCCCTTGGCATCGATCAGGCCGGGTTTTTCGCGGCCGGCTGCGCCGTAACGAACGAGCTTCATGGGAGTCTCCTTGGGTCGCTGATTTTTGGAAGGTTCATTGTGCCTTAGAACGCGCCGGGGAAGCGGCCCCCGTCGATCAGAAAATTCTGTCCGGTGATGTAGCCCGACTGCGCCGAGCACAGGAATGCGCAGGTCGCGCCGAATTCGTCGGGCGTGCCGAGGCGCTTGGCCGGAACCGATTCGATATTCTGCGCCAACGCTTCGTCGTAGCTTAAGCCGCGTTTCTTCGAGGTCGCTTGCACATTGGAGCGGAAGCGGTCGGTATCGAAAATCCCCGGCAGCATGAAATTGATGGTGACGTTGGACGCCGCAACCGAGCGCGCCACGCCGGCGAGGAAGGCGGTCAGCCCGGCGCGGGCTCCGGACGACAGATCGAGGCCGACCAGCGGCATCTTCACCGAGCCCGACGTGATGTTGACGATGCGGCCGAATTTTTTCGCCACCATCGGGTCGATGGCCTTTTGAATGAGCTCGATGGCCACGATCATGTTGCCGACGACGCCATCGATCATCTTCTGGCGGTCAAGCTCGCGGAAGTCGCGGAATGGCGGGCCGGCATTGTTATTCACCAGGATGTCCGGCTCGGGGCAGGCGGCGAACAGCGCCTTCTGGCCTTCCGGCGAGGCGACATCGGCCACCACCGGCGTAATCTTGGCGCCGGTCGCCTTCTGCAATTCGGCCGCGGTGGCGGCAAGGCGATCTTTGTCGAGGCCGTTGATCACCACCTCGCAGCCAGCCTCGGCCAGACGGTGGGCGCAGGCGCGGCCGAGCCCGCGGCTGGAAGCGCAAACGATCGCCTTGCGGCCCGCAATCCCAAGGTCCATGCCAAACTCCCTAGACGACCCGACAACGAGGGCGTGCCGGCGGTATGCCCTGTTCTCGTAACTGAGCCTCCTCAAGTCAACGGCTGAATCCGCGTGCCGATCCTGCCCGACATATCGCTCACCGAACTCCTGCTGATCGTCGGCCTGGCGGCGTTTTCCGGCATCGCCGGCGGCGTTGCCGGCTATGGCACCGGCGCGCTGATGCCGCTGGTGCTGATGCCGATCCTGGGCGCGGCGCCGGTGGTGCCGATCATTGCGGTGTCGGCGATGTTCACCAACTCGGCCCGCATCGTCGCCTTTCGCCGCGCGCTGAACCTGCGGCGCGCCATGATTGCGCTCGTTGCGGCGGCACCGACCTGCGTGCTCGGCGCCTGGCTCTACACGCTGCTCACCGGCCGCGGCGCGGCGCTGGTGATCGGTGTGAGCCTGATCGCGACGGTGCCGCTGCGGCGCATACTGAAGAATCGCGGCCACCACCTCGGCGAAAAAGGCTTTGCCGCCGCCGCGGCCGGCTGGGGCGTGCTGGTCGGCGGCACCACCGGCGCCGGCGTCATTCTATTGTCGCTCCTCATGGCCACCGGACTCGAAGGCTCAGCCGTGATCGCGACCGATGCGACGGTGTCCATCGTCATGGGCATCGTCAAGCTGTCGGTGTTCGGCCTTGCCGGCGTGCTCACGCCGGCGGTGCTCGCCGTCGGCCTCTTGATCGGCGGCATCGGATTCTTCACCACCTTCATCGCCAAGCTGATCGTCGAGCGCCTGCCGGTCCACGTCCACACGGCGATGCTCGATGTGGTGGTGATCGTCGGCGGCGCGGTGATGATTTACGGCGCGTTGAAATGATGCGTCACGGCCACTTCACCACCGGCGGCAGCGACGACAATATCGAGTCGACATTGCCGCCGGTGCGCAGCCCGAAAATGGTGCCGCGGTCATAGAGCAGGTTGAACTCGACATAGCGGCCGCGGCGCACCAGCTGTTCCTCGCGCTCGGCTTCGGTCCAAGGTTTTGTGAAATTCTTTCGCACCAGTTCCGGATAGATGCCGAGGAAAGCGCGGCCGACGTCTTGCGTGAAGGCGAACGTCGCATCGAAGTCGGTTTCGAGATAATCGTAAAAGATGCCGCCGATGCCGCGCATTTCATTGCGGTGCTTGAGAAAGAAATAGTCGTCGCACCATGTCTTGAATTTGTCGTAAGGCGCGATGCCGCGATGCGCGTCGCACGCGGCTTGCATCGCGGCATGAAAAGCGCGCGTGTCGGAAGCGTCCTGGCGGCGCCGGCGTTCGAGCAGCGGGGTGAGATCGGCGCCGCCGCCGAACCACGATTTCGTCGTCACCACGTGGCGCGTGTTCATATGCACCGCCGGCACATGGGGATTGTGCAGGTGCGCGATCAGCGAAATGCCGGTGGCGAAGAACCGCGGGTCGTCGGCCGCGCCCGGAATATCCTTGCGGAATTCCGGAGCGAATTCGCCGAACACGGTCGAGACGTGGACGCCGACCTTTTCGAACACGCGGCCCTTCATCATCGCCATGACGCCGCCGCCACCCGGCGAGCCGGTGTGATCGGTGCGGCTCCACGGCGTGCGCGTGAATCGGCCGGCCGGGCGATCGGCGAGCGGCGCCGTCGCGGGCAGAGCATCTTCCAAGGCTTCGAACGCTGCTACGATTTGGTCGCGCAGCGCTTCAAACCATGCTCTTGCCCGCTTTTTGCGCGCCTCGATTTTGTCGGTATCCATGATGCTAGAATGTCATAAAATCACGCGACAATGTCGATCCTTCGCAAGCAAATCCGAGGTCGATCATGCTGAATAAATCGTTGCCAAATCTCCTCACCCGCCGCCGCTTGATCGCGGGCGCGGCCGGCACCGGCGCGGTTTTGATCGCGGCGCCGGCTTTGCTGCGCTCGGCGTGGGCGCAGAGTTGGCTCCCGGGCAATCCGTTCAGTCTCGGCGTTGCGTCCGGCGCCCCACGCTCCGACGGTTTCGTACTGTGGACGCGGCTCGCGCCCGAACCGATGTCGGTCGATCCGGAAACCCCCGGCGGCATGCGCGGCGGCGATGTCGCCGTCGACTATGAGATTGCGACCGATGCCGCCATGCACGACGTCGTGCGGCATGGCGAGGCCACGGCCGAACGAGCCTTTGCCTATTCGGTGCATCTCGACGTCGGCGGGCTCGAGCCCGGCCGGCCGTATTGGTATCGCTTCATGAGCGGCGACGCGACGAGCAGCGTCGGCCGCGCCGTGACGTTGCCGGCGGCGGGAGCGTCCCTCGACAAGCTGCGCTTCGGCTTCGTGTCATGTTCCAACTATGAGCACGGCTATTTCTCGGCGTACCGGCATCTGGCCGATGAAAATCCAGACTTCGTGCTGTTCCTCGGCGATTACATCTACGACACCATCGAGGAGAACAAACCGACCGTGCGCCGCCACAGCGACGGCGTGCCGACGACGACGCTGCCGACCTATCGCAACCGCTATGCGCAATACCGGCTCGACCCCGACTTGCAAAACCTGCACGCCCAGGTACCGGCGCTGGTTACCTGGGACGACCACGAGGTCGAGAACGATTACGCCGACCAATGGTCGCAATGGTTCGTCGAACCGGCGCGCTTCCTGTTGCAGCGCGCCGCCGCCTACCAGGCATTCTACGAGCACATGCCGGTGCGGCCGATGCTGTCGCATCCGCAAGGGCCGGTGATGCGGGTCTACGACCGCTTCACCTTCGGCGACCTGATCGAGATTTCCATGATCGACGGCCGGCAGTATCGCTCGCGCGAAGCCTGCTACGGCCCGCCGAACAAGGGCGGCGGCCATCTAGAGAGCAATGCCAGCTGCCCGGAACGGCTCGCCGCCGGCCGCTCCATGATGGGCTTTGCCCAGGAAGCCTGGCTCTATTCGGGGCTGGCGCATAGCAAAGCGCAGTGGAACGTGATTGCGCAGGACGTGCTGATGGCGCAGTTGCGGCAAAAGCTCAACGACGCCGACGCGTTCTGGACCGACGCCTGGGACGGCTATCCGGCCAATCGCACGCGGCTCCTCAAGCGCATCAGCGACACCCGCGTGTCCAATCCGGTGGTGGTCGGCGGCGACATCCACGCCTACTTCGCCAACGACCTGCACCTCGATTTCGACGATCCGGCTTCTGCGGTGGTGGCAACCGAGTTCGTCGGCACGTCGATCACATCCTATCCGGCGCCTTACGAGCTGTTCGCCAAAGCGGTGCCCGACAACCCGCACGTGCGTTTCTGCGAAAGCCGGCGGCGCGGCTATGTCAGCGTCGATCTCGAGCGCGCCCGCATGCAGGTGCGGCTGCGCGTCGTGTCCGACGCGCACGATCCAAAGGCCGATATTGCGACGCTGAAGACTTTTGCGGTCGAGAGTGGGCGGCCCGGCGTGGTCGAGGCGTAGCGCGTTTAGTCCGCGTCTACTTTCTCGGCCAGCCAGACCTTGATTAGAGATTGATACGGTACGTCGCGCCTGTTGGCGGCGATCTTGATACGATCAAGCAATCCTTGTGGCAGGCGGAGCGAAATGGCGGTCGTCGATAGTTTTAGATTTGGCAGGCGAACACGCTGCGCCTTGCTCCAATCGACATAGTCCGTGGAGTCATGTGTCTCCCAGAATTTACGTTCCTCCGCTTCGTTGCGAAAGGGAGGAATGGGCTTAAGCTTCTTGCTCATAGATGCGTCTTTCTTTTCGGTTCGCGTCGCGCGCCGAAATCACCCGGATCTTTGTTCGCCCGTCGCGCAACGTAAACGTCACATGCAGCAGGCGGCCATCAATCGTCCGTCCTATGGCATTATGACGTTCTTCGTCCTGACTGTGTCTTACGTCGTCGGCGATCAGCAACCGTTCATCTGTGAACACTTGTTCCGCCTCGGCCTGCGACACCGAATGTTTATCGGCACTCTTGAGACTGTTGCCGTCGTCCCAGTCGAATCCGACGATTTGGCTCAGGTCCGACATCTATGTATATTAGCATAATATACAAAATCGGCAAGCCTCAGTCCGTACAGCCCGCCGGGGGCATGCCATCCGTCTGCCGCAGCGCCTCGCCGGCGGCCATGGCGGCGGCGACCGCGACGTTGAGCGAGCGTAGGCCGGGGCGCATCGGGATGACGAGGCGAGCGTCGGCGGCGCTGTGCACCTCTGGCGGCACGCCCGCGGATTCGCGGCCGAACAGCAGCACGTCGTCCGGCGCGAATCGGTGATCGAGATAGGACGTCATCGCGGCGGTGGTGAACAGCACCAGGCGATGGCCTCCGGCGGCCCGCCAGGCCTCGAAATCCCGCCACGAGCCGTGCCGCACGATGGTCACGGCATCGAGATAGTCCATGCCGGCACGGCGGAAGGCGCGGTCGGAGGTCGGGAATCCCGCCGGCGCAATGATGTGGGCCTCAACCCCTAAGCACGCGCATAGCCGCAACACGGTTCCGGTGTTCTGCGGAATATCGGGCTGGTAAAGGGCGATGCGCATGGCCGATATTCGGGCGGTCCGGTGCCGTCAAGACCGGGTTGTGCGTGCCGGCAAGCCTACACTTGCACTCTCGCGGCAAGGGTGCCAATAAAACGCCGCCGGTATGCGTCGCCTCTGACCTTCCCCAGGCCGGATGCGACCGGTCTGTCCGCCGCCAGAACCCCTCCGGGTAGGGAAGGGGCGCGGTTCGCAGCGCGGATAGGATGACCGGCAAGACGGATAAGGCATAAGGTTCGATTATGAGCGGACATTCGACCTATCAGCCGCA
>JBAUYI010000082.1:0-4257 GCA_049584715.1 Xanthobacteraceae bacterium | reverse complement strand
CTTTTGCGGCCTGCTCACCCTGCTGCGGCGAGGCGCTGGCAAGGAGCTGCGCGATCGGCACTTCCTTCGGCGCCGCGGCGCCGCCGCCCCCTGCAGGTTGCTCCTCCTTCACGGCGATCTCGTAGCCGGGCTTCGCCGGGACCGCCGGCGTGAAGATGGCGCCGGAGGCGATATGGCCGGCCAGCAGGAACAGGCAGGTTCCCAGCACGGCACCGAGAATCTTGTTTATTTCGAACGAATTCATCGCTGAAGGGCTCCGCGCAGGGAGAGGTGGGCGGTGCACAAATAGCCGGTTTGCGGCGCAGCTTGCAACCCGTATAACCACCGCGGGCTTCCACAAATGGCCGATATCCTCATTCTGATCCCCGCCCGCATGGCCTCGACCAGATTGCCGGGCAAGCCGCTCGCCGAAATCGCAGGCGTGCCGATGATTGTGCATGTCCTGCGCCGGGCCCAGGCCGCCGGCATCGGCCCGGTGGTGGTCGCGACCGACTCAACCGAAATCGCCGCGGCGGTGGATAAGTCGGGCGGCCGCGCCGTCATGACCCGGGCCGATCATCTGTCCGGCTCCGACCGGATTTTCGAGGCGCTCGGCAAGGTCGATCCCGGCGGCGGCGCCAAGATCGTCGTCAACGTGCAGGGCGACCTGCCGATGCTCGAGCCCGCCGATATCGCCGCCTCGCTCAAGCCGCTCGCCGACGGCGCCGTGGATATCGCGACGCTCGCCGCCGAGATCACCAAAGCCGGCGAGCGCACCAATCCCAATGTGGTCAAGGTCGTCGGCACGCCGGCCGGACCGGCGCGGTTGCGCGCGCTCTATTTTACCCGCGCCACGGCGCCCTCAGGCGACGGGCCGCTCTATCACCATATCGGGCTTTATGCGTTCCGCCGCTCGGCGCTGGAACGCTTCGTCAAGCTGCCGCCGTCAACGCTCGAGCAGCGCGAAAAACTCGAACAGTTGCGCGCGCTCGAAGCCGGCATGCGCATCGACGTTGCGATCGTCGACACCGTGCCGCTCGGCGTCGATACGCCGGAGGATTTGGAAACGGCGCGCGCCATGCTAACCAACCCTTCATGAGCAAGCGCAAGAAAATCTCATTCCAAGGTGAGCCGGGCGCCAACTCGCACATCGCCTGCAACGAGGCCTATTCCGGCTACGAGCCGCTACCGTGTCCGACGTTTGAGGATGCCTTTGCCGCGGTACGCACCGGCCGCGCCGCGCTCGCCATGATCCCGATCGACAATTCGGTGGCCGGCCGCGTCGCCGACATCCATCACCTGATGCCGGAATCCGGCCTGCATATCGTCGCCGAATATTTTCTGCCGGTGCAGCATCAATTGATGGCGCCGCACGGCGCGACGCTGAAGACGATCAAAACGGTCGAGAGCCACGTCCATGCGCTCGGCCAATGCCGCAACATCATCCGCAGGCTCGGCATCAAGGCCGTGGTCGCCGCCGACACCGCGGGCGCCGCCCGCGAAATAGCCGAGGCCGGCGATGTGACGCGCGCGGCTTTGGCGACGAATTTGGCGGCGAAAATCTACGGCCTGCAAATCCTCAAGAAGAACGTCGCCGACGCCAAACACAACACGACACGTTTCGTGGTGCTGGCGAAGAAGCCGAAATGGCCGAGCCGCACGCAAAAACGCGTGGTGACGACTTTTGTCTTCCAGGTGCGCAATATCCCGGCTGCGTTGTACAAAGCGTTGGGTGGCTTCGCCACCAACGGCGTCAATATGACCAAGCTCGAAAGCTACATGGTCGGCGGCAGTTTTTCCGCCACTCAGTTTTATGCCGACGTGCAGGGCCACCCGAAGGATCGCGCGGTCGAACTCGCGCTCGAAGAGCTTGAATTCGTCTCGCAGCCGAAGACATTGAGGATTCTCGGCGTCTATCCCGCGCATCGATTCCGCGAGACTCTCAAATAGGAATTTAAGCGATGAGCAACGAAGAAGCAGCAAAAGTCCGGCGCACGTTGCAGATGCGTTTTACCTTGCCGAGCGGGGATTCGGCCCACCTCATCGCCATGATCAAGGCCGCCGCTCCGTTCTACCAGATGTTCGGCAACGCCCAGGTCCGCTTGCTGCAGAACGTCGACGACCCGGCCAAGCTTATTCAGGAAATCGAATACGAGGCGCACGAAGACTGGGAGCTCAACCGGCAACGCATCGCCGGCGACCTCAGGATGCAGACGTTCCTGCAGACCTGGCGGGTGATGTTCCCCGGCGCGCTGGAGATCGACGTTTTCCAGGAAGTCTGAGTCGGAGGACGGACGACAGACGACGGAGGGCAGCAAGTAGGATGGGTAGAGCGAAGCGAAACCGATCATGCAGCGCTGCGATCGAAAGCGATGGGTTTCGCTTCGCTCTGCCCATCCTACGGGCTTGCGAATCTTTTTTTGCGAATCTTTGCGGTGAAGCCGTGCGATCGGTAGAAGCGGCAGCATTCCGCCATCACCTCGCGGTTTTGTGAAACGCGCAAAACGATTGCCTTCCAGCGACTTACGCGGGCTAAGCATCTACGTTCGCGACAATGCTTGACGGCGCCGTCCGCATTTGCCCTTAAGCCCGCCGCCCGTTGCGAAGGGACGCCATCATGAGGGTGCTCCTGGTTGCGGCAGCGGGCGCGGTGCCCGCGCGCGGACCGACACAGTCCGTTCCCGGGCGGCTTCGGGGCCCCGCTCGTCCGGCACTATGACCGGTCCGCGAGGAGCTCGCTGCACTGGCGCCGGGGAGGGTCCTCCCGTTTGCACCCGGTGATTCCAGGAAACGCGGCCCGGAGCTGAGTCAGGGGTAACAGCCTGGCGAGCGCCGCGGTGGAGCGCCGAAAGGCGAGCGCGTCCCGCTGGACGCGCGGCTTCGCCCGAAGCGCAGGCGGGTGGCAACATCCGCTGCGTGGCGAGGCCCCACGGGACAGTTGCGCCTTTTCGGCGCTCCGCCTCCCTTCATTTTTTTTGAGGCGATGAGAATTCGTAGCTTTGGTCAGCAAACCTCGGGCGCGGATGCGTCGCGAGAACGGGAGCGCTTACTTCACCCTCCCCTGCAGGGGGAGGGTCGCGCACCGCAGGTGCGCGGGGTGGGGTCGTGCGATGCGACGAAGACTTGCGTGTGATTTGCACAGCCCCACCTGCCGCGCTTTGCCATAGCCGACGCTTCGCGTCGGCGTTCTTAAGTGAAAGTACGGCGGCCGAAGGCCGCCTATGGCCTCCCCCTGCAGGGGAGGCTGAATTGGAGCGAGCGTCGCGGCCGAGTGCATTAACCAGCCGTTAACCATGTTTGCGCACTTTGTTAACCAATCAGAATCACGAAGACTACGGAGGCCCACGTGTCGAGCGTCGTCCGCCAGCGCCAATCGCTCATGTTTCGCGCGCGCTCCTATACGGGCTTCGTCATCATGCCGCGGCCGCCGATCGTGGAATGGCTGGCGGATCTCGATGCCAGTCTCGAGCAGTCCAAGGGCTTTTTTGCCGGCCATCCGATCGTGGTCGATTTGTCGTCAGTGACCTTGAGCGTGAATGCAATCACGCAACTTCTCGCCAGCCTCGAGGAACGCAATATCCGCATCCTCGGCATCGAAGGCCTCGACCCCGCGGCCACGGCGCCGGGCCTGCCGCCGATCCTGCGCGGCGGCCGGAATACGCAGTCGGTCGAGCTGTTGCCGGACGTCGAGCCCATCGCCGCCGTGCCGGCCGCGCCGAAACCGCAACAGCCGTCCTTGCTGGTCGAGGATCCGGTGCGCTCGGGCCAAACCGTGGTCTTCATCGACGGCGACATCACCGTGCTCGGCTCGGTCGGATCGGGCGCCGAGATCGTCGCCGGCGGATCGATCCACATCTACGGCACGCTGCGCGGCCGCGCCATGGCGGGGGCCACCGGCAATGCCCGCGCGCGCATCTTCTGTCACCGCGTCGAGGCCGAGCTGTTGGCGATCGATTCCTTCTACAAGACCGCCGAAGACATCGACGAAAGCCTGCGCCGCGGTCCGGCCCAGGCCTGGCTCGAAGGCAACACACTGAGAATTTCGGCGCTGAATTAGAACTAGAGCATGATCCCGAAAAGTGGATACCGGTTTTCGGAAAAGATCATGCTCCAACTAAAATGAAAGGCAGTCAAAAATGGCCAACGTCGTAGTCGTGACATCAGGCAAGGGCGGCGTCGGCAAGACCACGTCGACGGCTGCAATGGGCGCGGCGCTTGCCCAACACGGCGAAAAAGTCGTCGTCATCGATTTCGACGTCGGCTTGCGCAATCTCGATC
>JBAUYI010000081.1:0-3135 GCA_049584715.1 Xanthobacteraceae bacterium | reverse complement strand
GTTGCAGCGTGCGTGTCAGATAGAGATCGTAGGCCGAACCTTTGGCGACGGCGATGCGGATGCCGTCGCGGTCGACGTCGGCAATCGTCTTCAGCGGCGAGTCTGTCGCGACCATGTAGGTGCCTTCGATGATGACATAGGGCGCGGTGAAGCCGATGACGGCGGCGCGTACCGGCTCAATGGCGAGAAAGGCGATGTCCCATTCCCCGGTCTTCACCGCGTCGGTAACCTTGCCGGCGGCGTCGTAAACCGTAAGCGCAAGCGGCGTGCCGAGGCGGCGTGCGAGCTCGTTGGCCAGGTCCACCGTCACGCCGTGCACGCCCGACGCATCTTTTTGCACGAGGACGACATTGCCGGCATTGATCGCCGCGCGCAGCGTGCCCGTCGGCGCGAGGTCTTTGATGACTTCCGGCGGGACTACGCCCGCTGCCTGTGCGAAGGCGGCGATGGTGGTGACGAGCATGGCAATGATTGCCGCAGCGAAGGTCTTGTACATTTTCAATCCTCCCCGGAAAACTTTAGCTCAGTAGGCGTCTTACCGCCGTTTTCCATGCCGCCAACTTTTTCTCGCGCATGCCGGCGTCCATCTGCGGCGTGAAGCGGCGCTGCAATTGCCAGTGCTCGGCGAAGCGATCCGGCTCGGGAAAAAATCCGGCGTGCAGGCCGGCGAGATAGGCGGCGCCGAGCGCCGCGGTCTCCCTGATCTGCGGCCGGTCGACGATGCAGCCGACGAGATCGGCGAGGCGCTGCATGGTGAAATCGGAATTCGCCATGCCGCCGTCGACGCGCAAGGTTTTCAGCGCGCCCGCGCCGTCGCGCCAATCCGCGCGCATGGCATCGAGCAGATCGACGGTCTGAAAGCAAACACTCTCCAGCGCCGCCTGCGCCAGTTCGCGCGGCCCCGTGGCGCGGGTGAGCCCGAACAGCGCGCCGCGCGCCTCGGGCCGCCAATAGGGCGCGCCCAAGCCGACGAAGGCCGGCACCAGCACGACCTCTTGGGTCGGGTCGGCGGCCGCAGCGAGCGCGCCGGTCTCCTCGGCGCTTTGTACGACGTGAAGGCTGTCGCGCAGCCATTGCACCGCGGCGCCGGCGATGAAGATCGAGCCTTCGAGCGCATATGAGCGTACGCCGCCGAGCTGATAGGCGATGGTGGTGAGAAGCTTGTTTTGGGAGGCGACCGGCGTCGTGCCGGTATTGAGCAAAGCGAAACAACCGGTGCCGTAAGTGGCTTTGACCATGCCCGGCGCGAAGCAGGCTTGGCCGATCAAGGCGGCCTGCTGGTCGCCGGCGATGCCGTAGATCGGGATCGCGGCGCCGAACAGTTCCGGATCGGTCACGCCGAACGCGGCGGAGCAATCCAGAACCGCCGGCAAAATTGTTTTGGGCACGCCGAGCAGCGCCAGCAACCGGTCGTCCCAGCAGCCTTCGTGGATGTCGAACAGCAGCGTGCGCGAGGCATTGGTGGCGTCGGTGGCATGAACTTTGCCGCCGGTGAGCCGCCACAGCAGGTACGTATCGACGGTGCCGAAGGCCAGCTCACCACGCGCGGCGCGCTCGGCGATGTCCGGCGCGCAATTCAACAACCAGGCGAGTTTTGTGCCGGAGAAATACGGATCGAGCAAAAGCCCGGTCTTCCTCGCGAACTCGGCTTCATGGCCGTCGGCTTTAAGGCGCGCACAAAAATCCGCCGTGCGCCGGTCCTGCCAGACGATGGCGCGATGCACCGCGCGGCCGCTGGCGCGGTCCCACAACAACGAGGTCTCGCGCTGGTTGGTGATGCCGATGGCGACGATGTCGCGCGCGGTGGCGCCGACCTTTTGCATGGCGCCGCGGCAACACGCGACCGTCGTCGTCCACAGATCTTCCGGCTCGTGCTCGACCTCGCCGTCGGCGGGAAAGTGCTGCGGGAATTCCTGTTGCGCGAACGCCGCGACCGAGGTGTCGGCCCGGAACAGGCTGGCCCGGGTCGAGGTCGTTCCCTGGTCGATGGCTAGTACGTAAGATGTCACCCGCGCCTCCCGGCCGACGCACGGGCTTCACAATACAATGATTTACCGGCATCGTGACCGGACGTTCGCGGGGGGAGCCGGTGTCGCAGATCTCGGTTCAGGACGTCAGCAAGACCTGGGGTGCGACGCGGGCGGTCGATCAAGTGAGTTTTGCGGCCGCGGCGGCTTCGCTCGTCGTGCTGCTCGGCCCGTCGGGCTGCGGCAAGTCCACCACGCTGCGCCTGATCGCCGGCCTCGAACAGGTCTCGAGCGGACGTATTTTCATCGGCGGCAACGACGTCACCGCGTTGCCGCCGGCGCGGCGGCGCATCGCCATGGTGTTTCAATCCTACGCGCTGTTTCCGCATCTGACGGTCAAGGAGAATATCCTGTTCGGCCTGCGCGTGCGCAAAGTGGCGGCGGCCGAAATCGCCCGCCGGCTCGCCCGCGTCGCCGCATTGCTCGGGCTCGAGACGCTGTTGGCGCGCAAGCCGTCGCAGTTGTCCGGCGGCCAGCAGCAGCGCGTCGCGCTCGGCCGTGCCATCATTGCCGAGACGCCGGTCTGTCTGATGGACGAGCCGCTGTCCAATCTCGATGCGCAATTGCGCGCCGAGATGCGCCGCGAAATCCGCGCGCTGCAGCAAAAGCTCGGCATCACCATGGTCTATGTCACCCACGACCAGAGCGAAGCCATGAGCATGGCCGACCAGGTCATTCTCATGCGCGACGGCAGGGTCGAGCAGGCAGCGCCGCCGGAGGCGCTTTACGCGCGACCGGCAACGACGTTCGCCGCGCGCTTCATCGGCACGCCGCCGATGAGCATCCTGCCGGCGCCGGACCGGGGCGATCTCTTGTTTGGCATCCGGCCCGAGGACGTGATGCTCGGCGACATCGGACTGCCGGTGCGCGTCCAGAGCTCGGAATTCCTCGGCGCTGACACCGTCGTCACCTGCGGCTATGGCAACCAGACGCTGACCGCGCGGGTGCCCGGCAAAGCAATGCTGGCGCCGGGCGCCGCTATCCATGTCAGATGGCGAGCCGAGCACGTGCATGTCTTCGACGCCGCGAGCGGTCGGCGGCGCGATGACGTGCGCACACTGGCCGTCGATAAAATCAACTTTGCCCAAAGTTTCGCTTAGGAGAGAAC
>JBAUYI010000080.1:0-2118 GCA_049584715.1 Xanthobacteraceae bacterium | reverse complement strand
GGCTTGGCGTCGATCTCGCGATCGTTTCGGCGAGCGGTCCCGGCGGGGCGGTCACCAGCGCCGATGTCGAACGCGCGGCGCGGGCCTTGACCGCGGCCGGACCGGCCGAGCTATTGGCCGGCGTGCGCCGGGCGATGGCGGTCAACATGGCGCGCGCGCACGCGGAAATTGTCCCGGCAACCGTCTCCGACGAGGCCGATGTCGAAGCCTGGCCGCCCAAGACGGATGTGACGATCCGGCTGGTCCGGGCGATCGTCGCCGGCTGCGCCGCGACGCCCGCGCTCAACGCCTGGTACGACGGGCGCAATTTCGAACGGCGCCTGTTGAAGCAGATCGATCTGGGACTCGCGGTCGATACCGAGGACGGCCTCTTCGCGCCGGTATTGCGCAATGTCGGCGCGCGCGACGCGGCCGATCTGCGGCGCGGCATCGAGGCGATGAAAAAGGATCTGCGGGCGCGCACGGTGCCGCTCGCCGAATTGCGCGGCCAGACGATCACGCTCTCGAATTTCGGCATGTTCGCCGGGCATTTCGCGGCGCTTGTCGTGGTGCCGCCGCAGGTGGCGATCCTCGGCGCCGGCCGGATCGCGCCTCGGGTGGTGACGGCCGACGGCAAATTCGCCGCGCACCGCATCCTGCCGCTGTCGCTGACCTTCGACCACCTTGCGGTCACCGGCGGCGAGGCCGCACGCTTCCTCAAAGCCGCGATCGAGGATCTCGAACGCCCGGAATAAGTCCGGGGAGCGTCTGTTCGCTACTCGGCCGGGCCGGACTGGAGCTGGATAAAGTTCTCGATGCCGATCTTGGGGATCAAATCGAGCTGGGTCTCGATGAAGTCCACGTGATCCTCTTCGGCTTCGAGGATGTCGCTGAACAGGTCGCGGGTGACAAAATCGCGGACATTTTCACAATGGGCGATCCCGTCGCGCAGGGCCGGCATCGCGTTCTGCTCGAGCTGGAGATCGCATTCGAGGATTTCCTGCACGCTTTCGCCGATCAGCAGCTTGTCGAGGTCCTGCAGATTGGGTAGGCCATCGAGAAACAGAATCCGCTCGAACAATCTGTCCGCATGCTTCATTTCGTCGATCGACTCGGTGTACTCATAAGCGCCGAGCTTGGTCACGCCCCAATGGCGCAGCATGCGGCAGTGCAGGAAATATTGGTTGATCGCGGTCAGCTCGTTCTTCAGCACCGCGTTCAGATGCTGCAATACGGTCGCATCACCGCGCATAGCTGCCTCCCGCGGAATTGATCAGGCGCCAAATTGGTGAGACCGGCACTCGACCGCAAGGCCGAGGCGCCATCAACCGGCGGCGGCGTGCTGCGGCTGGGGAATCTCAGTCACCTGACGGAGCAATTGCCGGACCAACGGCACACATTTCCCGCATTTCGGCTTTCTGCCGAGAGCGCGATAGATCCCTGAGACGGTGCAGGCGCCGCATGCGGCGGAGGCGCGGACCTCGCGATCGGTGATCGCATTGCAGACACAGACGTACATACACGTCTCCATCGACAATTAACATCGTGCATGTACCGCTGCTGCGACCAATTCGCAATATCATCCCGCGCATGGCTGATGCGCTTTCACGGCTTTTCGAGGCCAGCGTTCCGCCGCCGGAGCAGCGGTGGCGATGGATGCCGGGCCGAAAGCGGGCTATCGCACCTGCTGCATCAGCTTTGCCCAGCGGTCGAGCACCGGCAGGATCTGGTCGGCGCTTTCGGCCGGTAAAGTGGCGTTGACCCGCACCGCGCCCAAATCGCGGAACCGCTTCAGCCGGTCGGCGTCCTCGGGCGCACCCCCAAGGGTGACCGGCAATGATGCGGGATCGCGCCCGGCATCCTTCGCCATCTGGCGAAACCGCGGCATGTACTCTTCGGGATTGCCGCTCGAAGCGTTCGGGTACCAGCCATCGCCATAGCGCACCGCGCGCCGCGCCGCCCACGGAAACGCTCCGCCGAGGATGATCGGCGGCCACGGCTTCTGCACCGGTTTGGGCCAGGTCATCATCGGCGTCACTTTGACGATCTCGCCGTTGTATTCGGGCTTGGATTTGGTCCAGATCTCCTTCATCGCCTCCATCTGCTCGCGCATCTTCTGCATGCGGGTGCCGAATTGGG
>JBAUYI010000079.1:0-26153 GCA_049584715.1 Xanthobacteraceae bacterium | reverse complement strand
GTGCACGCCGCCAGCAGCAGCGCAGCGATTGCCGCGCCGGCATGCCAAAGCCGAAAACCTGCGATCCCCGAACGTCCCCGTTGCACCGTCACGTCACCAACATTCACCTCGCGTCTGCAGTCTCGATCTGCTCCGGATAGTCCGCTTCGATCCAAGGACTCCGCCCCGTCCCGCCGCGCGCCTCGATAAAGCCGCGGACTCGAATGCGGCGGCCGGCGAGCCCCTTCAAATCGAGGCCCGCAGCCGTGAAATTGCGCTCATTTCGTTTCAGGACCGTAACGGTGAAATCCTCGGACCAGCGCCGCCCGAAATTCACGTAGATCGTGGCCCCGCTCTCACGCACGGAGACCACCTTACCCTCGACCAGCGCAAATCGGCCGCGCCGCGCCAGCACGTCCGCTGCGGTCTCGGCGTCGAGCACGTCATAATGCGAATCGGCCCATAGGCCAAGCTTGGCCGCCCGCGCGGCATTTTCGCTTTTGAGGAGCTCCGAGGCACAGGTGCGGCTGCCGACATGATCGCCGACCCGGGCAAAGCCAGAGGCTATCAGCTCACCTTGGGCGAACAGCTCCTCGCCATCGCGCACGGCGTAGGCATAGGCGACGAGGCGGCCATAGCGGTCGGTGGCGATGTCGGCACGCCGCAGCACGACCTCGTCGCCGCCGATCAGCGCATCGAGCCCGGCCTTGGCGGCAGCACCCGGCGCTACGCCGCTTTCAAGCGGCGGCACCTCGACTGCGGCCAAGCGAACTTCGCTGCCGTCGTCGAGCACGAAAGTGCGGCCATCGATGACGCTTTTGGCGATGCCGCGCGCAAGCACGTCGCCACCGCAAATAGGCTTCGGCTGCTCCTGCGCCATCGCGCCGGAACATCCGCCAAGAGCTGCAAGCTTGACCGCCAGCGCAGCGGCCAAAAAGACCCCACGACGCCGTCCCACCATCGCCGTCAAACGAACGGCCGGAATGCGGCGGTACTACGGCGTGTCTGGATGCCGGCCGCTTATGCTATATCGGCGCGTCGATCGTGGTCCCGTAGCTCAGCCGGATAGAGCAGCGGTTTCCTAAACCGAAGGTCAGAGGTTCGAGTCCTCTCGGGACCGCCATCCTGGTTCGCGCCATGCGCTTCGCAGGATTGCTTGCGGCGGAATCGAAGCTTGCGATTTGCGGTCGTTATTTCGGTCTTGGTGCGCAAAACCCAGCGAAACGCTGCAGGAAGTTTATGCAGCGTCCGCCTGCACCTTGTGCAAGAAGCAATAAACTACTGATATAACTGCGTAAATCTCGATGGCGCCACCGTGTCTCAATTGCAACAGCGCGCGGAAAAGCGAATGTAAAAGCCCTTTCCCTACTCGCCAACGTGAATTGGCTGAGTTCTAAATCATGACAGTTCGGGACTTGGAATCGATGGGGGTTGTCATGAAATTCGCAACGTTCGGCCGAATGGCTGTTACCGCTCTCCTGATCGCCGCGCCGCTTGGCGTCGCCAGCGCCGCCGACATGGCGGTCAAGGCGCCGAAAGCGCCGCCGCCGCCGCCGTTCGACTGGAACGGCTTCTATATCGGCGCCTATGCGGGTGCCGCGTGGATGGACCAGGCCAATACGACCGATCCATGCCTTGCCACCGCGCTCGCCGCTTGTCTCGCAGCCGGCAGCGGTACCTATAACGGCGTGCAGACCACGGCCTACGACATGAAGTCGAGCTTCGTCGGCGGCGGCACGGTTGGCGCCAACTGGCAGCCGACTCCCTTCACGCTCATCGGCATCGAAAATAACTACGGCTACCTGAACCTGAAGGGATCGTTCACGCAGAACCCGCCTCCGATCGGCAACGGCGACACGACCGCGTTCGCCAAAATGGGCGATTGGTACGACGCGTTGACCGTGCGTCTCGGCGCGGTGGACGGCCATGCGATGTTCTACGTGAAGGGCGGCGCCGCTGCTGTGCGCGAGCAGACCGGCGTGGTCGATAACGTCGGCCCCACGACCATCAATACCACGACCACCAAGACTCAGACCGGCTGGGCTGCCGGCGGCGGTGTCGAATATGGCATCGACACGCATTGGAGCGTGAAGGCGGAATATCTGCTCCTGGGCACCCAGAGGAACATCCAGAGTTGTGCGCAGGTCGGCGGTTTCCCCGCGGGGACCATCGACTGCACCACGACGCACGTGCCTGGGATCCAAACGATCACTCTTGGACTCAACTACCGCTTCCACTAAATATGGAACGTTCGAACCGCGTCATTGCGGCTTCGACAGCGCAGGCCCCGGATGGTTCCGGGGCCTGCTGCTTTTTGGACTATCGGCGTTTGCAGGAAGGGGCCTTTCTTAAGGCAAGGCTCACGGGCTAAAGTCCGCAACCCTGCCCCGCAACCAGCAACGCGTATCCCCACAATGAGCACTGAGAAATTGGACGAAGCCGCCCGCCTCAAAGCGGCATACGAGCGCAACGAATTCCTCAACCTGCACGAGATCGTCGCCAAGGCGCGGCAGAACCTCAATCAGAACGCCTGGGACTACATCGTCGGCGGCGTCGAGACCGAGACCACGCTGCGGCGAAACCGCATGGCGCTCGACACGGTGGCGTTCCGGCCGCGAGTGCTGCGTGACGTCAGCAAGGTCGATGCTTCAACCGAGCTCCTCGGCCGCAAGCTGCGGCTGCCGATCGTGCTGTGCCCGGTCGGCACCCTGGAAAGCTTCCATCCCGAGGGCGCCGCGCCAGTGGTCAAGGCGGCCGGCGAATTCGGCATCGCCCATATGCTGAGCTCGGTCTGCGACCCCGGCCTCGAAGGCGTGGCCCAGGCAGCGCCCGACGCGTTTCGGATGTTCCAGCTCTATGTGCGCGGCGACGCCGCCTGGGTCGACGATCACGTCGCCCGCGCCATCGCCAACAAGTACAGCGTGTTCGCGCTGACCGTCGACACCGCCCATTACAGCCGGCGCGAGCGCGATATCGCCAAACGCCACATCACCGGCGGCCGGCGCCGCGCTTCGGGGCGCGAGTACCAGGAAGCGCTCGATTGGAAGACTGTCGAGCGCATCAAGTCGAAGTTCAAGATTCCGCTGGCCATCAAGGGCATCGCCACCGCCGAAGACGCAAAACTTTGCCTCGATCATGGCGTCGACTTCGTCTTCGTCTCCAATCACGGCGGCCGTCAGCTCGATCATGGCCGCGGCTCGACGGACGTGTTGCCGGAAGTCGTCGAGGCGGTTGCCGGCCGGGCCAAGGTCATCGTCGACGGCGGCTTCTATCGCGGCAGCGATATCGTCAAGGCGAAAGCCATAGGTGCCGACCTCATCGGCCTCGGCCGCATGCAATGCTACGGGCTCGCCGCCGGCGGCCAGGCCGGCATCGTACGCATGCTCGAGCTGCTCGAGGATGAGGTCATCCGCTCGATGGGCCTGCTTGGTGCCACGAGCTATGCCAAGCTCGATTCGTCGATGCTGCATGTGGCAGCGGCGACCAGTGTGCCGGGCGTGTTCTCGGCCTTCCCGCATCTCGAGATCGCGCCGTATCGCTATTGAGATTGATCGGTCATGTCGGACGCGGTGCGCTATGCGGTCGCCAAACGCGTAGCGCACGTCGTTCTCGATCGTCCGCCGGTCAATGCCTTGAGCCTCGACATGATCCGCGCCGTTATTGCGGCGTTGCGGCAAGCCGCGGTCGATGACGAGGCGCGCGCCGTCGTGCTCGGGAGCGCCGTGGCGCGGCATTTCTGCGCCGGTCTCGACCTCGCCGTGCTGCTCGGCAAATCCCGCGAACAGGTGCGCGAGTTCTTGCAGGCTCTCTATATCGATCTGCACGAATGCCAATTCGATCTCGGCAAGCCTTCGATCGCGGCGGTCAACGGCGCGGCGCGCGGCGGCGGCATGACCATGGCGATTTCCTGCGACGTGATCGTCGCGTCGCGCGGCGCCACGTTCGGCTATCCGGAAATCAAGATCGGCGTGCCGCCCGCCATTCACTTCGCCCATCTGCCGCGCATCGTCGGCCGGCACCGCGCTTTCGAGCTTCTCTTCAGCGGCCGCACTTTCGACGCGCGGGAAGCCTTCGACCTCGGCCTTGTCAGCAAGATCGTTGACGAAGACGAACTCGAACCGTCCGCCACCGCGCTCGCGGCTGATTTCGCCGCGAAATCTCCGACGGTCATGCGTGCAGCCCGCGCGGCCTTCATGCGCCAGAACGACGATCGGCGCCGGATTGCCGACGCGGTCGAGGATTTCTGCGACGTCGTGACGACGGACGCGGCGCAAGAAGGCATTCGCGCTTTTCTGGAAAAGCGCGCACCGCAGTGGTGAGTCCGGCCGTTCACGTGGTCGCGGGACGGCATTGATCGCAACGGCTGCCTCTCTTCCGGTCTGTTGATCCTGTCAAGGGCGCGAAGCGCCGCCTTCGGCGGTCAGGTAGTGTCCTAATTTGATTTTTTGCGTTTCCTATCGGCCAAAAACTTAGTGATGCGGTCGGCAACAGCGGCCCCCATTAGGCCGCCTATAAAATTCCCGACCACGGCACATCGTGACGGGGTTTGATCCCCGTAACGCCAACGAAGGCTTAGGCGCCGTGCGGGCCCGCTAAGAACGGCAGCGAGCAAGAATACAAGGATTAACGCGAGCCAACCCCTCCACTCCATGGCTAGTGCCCCTCTTTGCTTTCGACGAAATTTGGACGTTCTGCCGCATCAAGCAAGCGCATATTCCCAAGTTCACCGACAGGACCAAGATTGGCGACCATGCCTTGCCCTGCCTCTCAGTTGGCCGCGCGCAAGCATCATCCACAAATCATCACGCCTAGCGGGCCGCCGCAACCGGCTCCATGCCGGCGTTGCGCCAGGCGTCGCGCGCTGCCGGGGCGGCAAGTGCCTGGATGAAGGCTGCGGCCGGCTCCGGCGCCGTATTGCGGGCCGGGATCGCGGCGCTGAAGACGATATAGTTCTGCAATTCCGCCGGCAGCGGGCCGACCAGCAGCACGCCCTGGATCGGCAGGATCTCGCTGATGTTGAACAGGCCGACCTCGGCATTGCCGCCGGCGACCAGCGCGACGCCGCCGCCGATCGCCGACGCGCGCGTCAGCTTCGGCCGCACCGTCTCGGTCAAGCCCATCTCTTCGATCATGTGGGCGATGGCGCGCCCCGCCGAGCCGCCGCCCGAGGTCGGATCGGGATAGACGATCGAGCGCGCCTCGAGCAGCAGCTTGCG
Organism: Xanthobacteraceae bacterium; assembly: GCA_049584715.1. Classification (GTDB taxonomy): domain Bacteria; phylum Pseudomonadota; class Alphaproteobacteria; order Rhizobiales; family Xanthobacteraceae; genus BOG-931. Next base: position 20,958 of record JBAUYI010000079.1, on the reverse strand, counting down.
GATGGCCGCGGCGTTGGAAATATCCGGGGCGCTTGTGCCGGTGCGAACAACGACGCCGATGCCGACGCGGGCGAGATCGACGGCGCTGCCGGCACGTAACGCGCCGGTGCCGCCCAGCATCGCCACCGCCGGCGACGGCAGGATGACGACGTCGGCCTTGGCGCCGGCGTCGAGATCGCTCTCGATGGTCGCCGGCTGGCCCACGGTGAACGTCAAATGATGGCCGGTAGTTCTGGCAAAATTCTCGGCGACCGTCTTGGCCGCCATGGCCGGTGCGCCGGTGCTATAGACGTGAATGTCCGCCGCGCCGGCAAGTCGCGCGGTGCCGATGAAAGCGAGCATCGCAATGGCGCAAGCGCCCGTTGCCTTCATCCATGCCCCCTTCGTGCAGGCGCAATCATCGCACGCGGCACGGACAAATGGTACCGACCGGCGCGTGCGGCATGTTAGCCATGCATCGTCCGGCAAACCGCCATGGTATGATCCCGCTCCCACCCGACCGACGAGATCCCCATGAACCTGCAGTTGAGCATCGGCATCACCAATAATCCGCGCACCTGGCCGATCCTCGACGGCACGGTGAAGCCGGAAGGTATTGATCTCATCCCAACCATCTTGCACCCATCGGAGCTGTTCTGGCGGCAATTGCATTTCGCCGAATTCGCCGTGTCGGAAATGTCGTGCTCGTCGTTCATGATCGTGACCGGGCAGGGCGATACGCGTTTCGTCGGATTGCCGATCTTCACCACGCGGCGGTTTTTCCACACCACGATCCTGGTCAACCGCAAATCCGGTATCGAGAAGCCCGCGGATCTCAAGGGCAAGCGCGTCGGCGTGCCGGAATATCAGCAGACCGCGGCTTTATGGACGCGCGGCGTGTTGCAGCACGAATTCGGCGTGCAGCCAAAGGACATGGAATTCTGGATGGAGCGCACGCCGGAAAAAAGCCACGGCGGCGCCACCGGCTTCAAGCCGCCGCCCGGCGTCGTCGTCCATCAGGTGCCGGCCGACTCGAGTCTCGGCGCGATGATGCTCGCAGGCGAGCTCGATGCCACAGTGCATTATCTGTCCGGCCGCAATCTGGTGGATCGCAGCCGTGCCGATCTCGCGCACCATCCCGATTTCAAATATCTGTTCCCCGACCCGGCCGCGGAGGGCATCCGCTATTACCGCAAGACCGGGATTTTCCCGATCAATCACCAGGCCGTGGTGCGGCGCGATATCTATGAAAAGGAGCCATGGGTGGTGTTGAACCTGCTCAAGGCTTTCAACAAGGCCAACGACATCGCCAATGCCCAGCGCATCGAGCATGTCGAGTATCACCTCGCCACAGGGCTACTCTCCGGCGACGCCAACACCGCCTTGCTGCATCACGGCGTCAAAGCCAACCGCAAGGTGATGGAAACCATCGCGCAATATTCGCTGGAGCAGGGGCTGACGCCGCGGCTGATCGGGATCGACGAGCTTTACGCCCCGAATGCGCTGGAGTCGTAGCCCTCTTCCCTTGCGGGAGAGGGCGGCGTGCCGCGAAGCGGCGCGCCGGGTGAGGGCCGTCTTCGCCGCGCGGGCCACGGGCCCTCACCTGATCGCGCTCTGCGCGATCTGTCCTCTCCCGCAAGGGGAGAGGAGGGCGATCACTCCGCGGCTTCCGCCTTCACGCTGCCGTCAACTGTCGCGCCCGAGGCCGCCAGTGCTTTGATCTCGCTGTCGCTAAAACCGGCCTCGCGCAACACTTCAAAACTGTGCTCGCCGAGCTGTGGCTGCAGCCGCTCGGTCGAGGGAGGCGTTTCGCTAAAGCGCACCGGCGGATCGGTGAACATGATCTCGCCTTCGCTCGGATGGCTGGCGTGCTTGAAAAAGCCCGTGGCCTCGAGCTGCGGATCGGTGAGCAGATCGTCGAGGCTTGCCATGCGCGCGCACGGGATTTCAAGCTCGCGCAAGAGCGCGATCCACTCGTCCGTGGTCTTGGCGATGAGACACGCGCCGGCAAGCTCGTAGAGCGCGACCACGTTGTGGCTGCGTGTGGCGATGCTGTTGAAACGCGGATCGTCGCAAATTTCCGGCTTGCCGACCGCCGGCCAGAATTTGCGCCAGTGCCGCTCGGTATAGGCCATCATGCACAGATAGCCGTCTTTGGTCTTGTACGGCCGGCGCCAGGCGCCGGTGACGCGGGTATAGCCGAGCGCTCCCAGCGGCGGCACGAAATTGTGGCCGAACAGATGCTCGGCGAGCACGAACGAGACCAGCGATTCGAACATCGGAATTTCGACGAACTGGCCGCGGCCGGTTTTCTCGCGCGCCAGCAACGCCAGCGCGATGGCATTGGAGATCGACAGCGCGCAGATCTTGTCGGCCAGGATGGTCGGCGCGTAGCGCGGCTCGCCGGCGACTGACATCAAGGCGGCGATGCCGGACTGGCCCTGGATGACGTCGTCATAGGCCGGCTGGCCGCTGTAAGGGCCGCCGTCGCGATAGCCATGCAGCGCCGCATAAACCAGGCGCGGATTGCGCGCGCACACCGCCTGGTGGCCGAAGCCGAGCTTTTCGATTTTTTGCGGCCGCATCGAGTGGGCCAACACGTCGGCGCTCGCAATGAGCCGCCACAGCGCCGCCGCGGCGGCGGGCTTTTTGAGATCGAGCACCAGCGAGCGCTTGCTGCGGTTGAGCCCCATGAACAGCGCTGCCATGTTCGGCGAGCGCGCCGGGCCGGTATGGCGCGGCGCATCGCCTTCGGGCGCTTCGATCTTGATGACGTCGGCGCCCATGTCGCCGAGCATCTGCGTCGCCAGGGGGCCTGCGACCACCGAAGTCAGATCGAGAACGCGAATGCCTGCGAGCGGTCCGGCCATTTGACAATCACCCACGGCCGACAATGATCTTGCCGGCGACACCGGCCGGAGACCACGGGCAATGCAGCACATCGACGCGTTCTGTCATTTCTTTCCGCATGGCATTTTCCAAAAGCTGTCGGAGACCACAGGCGGCACAAGAGACATCGGCAAGCGCATCCAGGGCGTGCGGACGATCTACGATCTCGATGCGCGGCTACGCATCATGGACGGCTTCGAGAATTATTCGCAAGTGCTATCGCTCGGCCTGCCGCCGATCGAGGCCATGGTGGGTCCGGACCGCGCGCCGGAATTCGCCAGCGTTGCCAATGACGGCTTGGCCGAGCTTTGCGCCAAATACCCCGACCGGTTCTGCGGCTATGTCGGCGGCCTGCCGATGAGCCTGCCCGATGCGGCGGCCAAGGAAGCCGAGCGCATCCTGGTCCATGGCAACGCCAACGGCTTGCAACTGCACACCAACGTCGACGGTCACTGTCTCGACGAGCCGCGTTTCCTGCCGATCTTCGAGATCGCGGCGAAAGCCGACAAGCCGATCTTGCTGCATCCGGCGCGCACGGCGGCATTTCCGGATTTCGCCGCGGAACAACGGTCGCGCTACGAGATCTGGACCATTTTCGGCTGGCCCTACGAAACCAGCGCCACCATGGCGCGGCTGATCTTCTCCGGCGTCATGACTCGCTTTCCCGGCCTGAAAGTGCTGGCGCATCACCTCGGCGCCATGATCCCATTCTTCGACCTGCGCATCGAGACCGGCTGGGCGACGCTCGGCAGCCGCACCTCCGACGAGGACTATAGCGGTGTGCTCAAAAGCCTCGGCAAGCCGCTGCTCGACTGCTTCAAAGATTTTTACGGCGACACCGCGCTGTGCGGCGGCCGCATCGGCCTCGAATGCGGCCTAAATTTCTACGGCCCCGGTCACGTGCTGTTCGCCTCGGACGCGCCGTTCGGCCCCGAGGAAGGCCGCGCCTATATCCGCGACTGCATGGCGGCGATCGCGTCGCTCGATGCCGCCGCCGCGGTCAAGGAGAAGATTTGCTACCGCAACGCCCAGATTTTGTTCGGTCTCGCGTAATTATTCAGGGGAGAAACGCCGATGGGTCGCATCGTGACGATAGCCGCAGCGCTGGCCGGCGCAACGCTGGCCATGTCGGCCGCCGCGCAAGCGGCCGACAGCGTTACGGTCGGCACCGGCGGCTCTGCGAGCGATGCGCCGTTCTACATCGCCCAGGACCGCGGCTATTTCAAAGACGAGAACCTCGACGTGAAGCTTCTGGTGCTCGATTCCGGCGCCAAGGTCATTGCGCCGCTCGGCACCGGCGAACTCGACGTCGGCAGCGGCGCGCTATCGGTCGGCTTCTGGAACGCGCTGACGCGCGGCGTGAAATTCCGCGTCGTCGCCGACCGCGGCCACACCGAGAAGGGTTATTATTACCAGAGCGTCTTCATGCGCAAGGAGCTGGTCGATTCCGGCGCCATGAAGAGCTTGAAGGATCTGGTCGGCAAGCGCATGGGCTTCGCCGCCCAGGGCGTGACCTCGCTGTCGCTGCTCAACGAAGCGGCGAAAAGCGCAGGCTTCAAGTTCGAGGAGGTGACGCCGGTCTATCTGAGCTTCCCGTCGCAGATCGCGGCGATGCAGAACGGCGCGCTCGACGGCAGCTTTCTGATCGAGCCGCAAGCGACGGTGGCGGCCAGCGCCGGCTACGGCGTGCGCTTCATGAACACCGACGACTTTTACCCGCATCAGCAGATTTCGGTGCTGTTCTACAGCGAAAAATTCACGACCGAGCGCGCCGACGTCGCCGCGCGGCTGATGCGCGCCTGGTTGCGCGGCGCGCGCGCCTATAACGACGCGATCAAGGACGGCCATATCGCCGGGCCGGGCGCCGACGCCGTCGTCGATACCATGGCGAAGAGTTTCAATATGGCCCCCGACCTGGTGCGCCGGATGTTTGCCACCGCCATCGATCCAAATGGCGACGTCAACGCCGCCGGCATCCAGAAAGACCTCGATTTCTTTCAAAAGCAGGGCTGGGTGCCCGGCGGACCTAAGGCGAGCGATTTCATCGACATGTCGTTCGCGCGGAAAGCCGCCGCCTCGCTCGGACCCTACCAGCGGCCGTAGCCGACAGGGGCGAAATGCGCGGGCTTGTCCGCTAACACCCTCCCCTGCAGGGGGAGGGTCGGCCGCGAAGCGGCCGGGGTGGGGCCGTGCGATCGCTGCACTTCCCCGCCTGTCGCGCTGCGCGCGACGGCCTCCCCCTGGCAGGGGAGGCTTTTAAGAAAACGCCGGGATCACTTCCCTGGCGAATAGCCGCATCGATTTTTGTGCTTCGGCGAAATCGAGCGTGCCGAAATTGATCTGCAGCGAGGCGTGCTCGAATTTGCCGATGACGCCTTCGAGGCGACGGATGTTGGCTTTGATTTCGTCGGGCGTGCCGACCCAGGCGCCGCCGGCTTCGATCTGGGTTTCCAGCGTGAAATTCTTCATCCGGCTGATCGAGACGTCGTAGCCTTTGTAATCCTTCGAAGAGGTGCCCTGGGTCCATTCACCGGCGGATTCGAACAGCGCGGCGAAATAATCCTCAAACTGCAGGCGCGGGATTTCGCGGGCGAGCTTTGCGTCCTCGTGGCAGAACATGTGGAACGCGATCATGACCTCGCCGTCGCCGGGATGGCCGGCGTCGCGCCAGGCCTTGCGGTAGATCGGGATCAAATCCTTTAGCGGCCCGATCGGGATCGACATCAGCGCGTGGCCGGCGCGGCCGGCAAATTCGAACGAATCCGCGGTGCGGGTAGAGGCGATATAGAATTTCGGCCGCGGCTTTTGCGTCGGCCGTGGCAGCGAGGTGACGTTCTCGAAGGAATGAAATTGGCCGCGGTGCGAGACATTTTCCTGGGTCAGCAGGAGCTCGATCTGCTCCAAGCCCTCGCGGAAACGGGCGACGGATTCGTCGGGCGAAATATTGAAGCGCCGGAACTCGTGCGGCAGGAAGGCGCGGGCAAAGCCCACGTCGAAGCGGCCGCCGGAAATGGCGTCGAGCATGGCGATCTCGCCGGCAAGTTTTAACGGGTTGTTGAACGCCGGAACGACCGCGCCGGTGACGAGCCGCATTTTTTTGGTGCGCGCCGCCGCCGCCGACAAGAACAGGATCGGATTGGGACTATAACCGCCATAGCGCTCGAAATAATGCTCGACCGAACGGGCGTGCGAATAGCCGAGCGTCTCGGCCTCTTCGGCGACAGCAAGGCTTTCCGCGAAATACTCCGCGGCGCTTTTGTCGCTCGGCCGGAAATTGGGAAAGAACTGAACGCCGAACTGCATTGGGCGGTGCCTGTATTCCGTCATCCTGAGGTGCGAGCGGAGCGAGCCTCGAAGGATACGGCCGAGGCGCCCGGGCCGTCGCCCCGCCCAAAATCGGGTTTACCCGATTTCGGGTTTTCAAGGTCCAAGTCGGCCACGCCGACTTGGTTGGGCCGCTGCGCGGCCACCTCAGGGTGACGGATTACAACTTTTCGTCCGATATAGCGTGTGAGGTCGGCCAGGTTCCGGCGCAACGCTGCGGCGTCGACCACGTGCGGATCGAAATCCGGCGCGTCGAAGTTGAGCATGTCTTCGTGATCGACGCTGTTCGGATCGGCGATGCTGCGCAGATAGGTCTCGTAGCCGACCGGGCCGCCGATATCCGCCGGCGGGCAGCGGCCCTCGACGCTGATGAGGTTTGGATAGCGTATGGCCGGCTGCGCAGCGGCGCGCGACAGCAGCGTCACCGTGTGCTGCCAGTCCTCGCCAAACACATAGTCGTATTTGAACGTATCGCCTTGCGCGAGGATGTCCGCGAGCGTCGCGCACTCGGCCGGCGTCGGACTCACATCCGCGTCGCGATCCGGTTGTCCCCACACTTTGTCGCCGATGCAAAATTCGAACGGATGGCCGTTCTGCCAGCCGATGGCGATTTGCAGCACGAAATGCAGGTCGTCGAGGCGGATGTCGGCCGGCACCTCGACGACGCGCAGCACACGCGGCGTCACGTCGTCGATCTCGACACTCAACTGCGCGATTTTGCTCATTGCGGTATTTTTGGCGGTATTTTCGGCCGGCGACAGCAAACCGTCATTCCGCGGCCTGCTGGAACGTCAGCATTTCGTCGCGCCCATCGAGATCGACGATCTTGCCGTCCTTGATCACCCAGGCGAGGTTTTTGGAGTCCTGCAGAATGGCGATATCCGCGATCGGGTCTTTGTCCCACACGGTGATGTCGGCGAGCTGTCCGGCGACGACCTGGCCGACCTGGCCGTCGAGGCCGACGGTCATGGCATTGTCGCGGGTCGCCGCGACAATCGCTTCCATCGGCGTATAGCCGCCGTGCTTGACGAAGATTTCCAACTCCTTGGCGTGCAGCTCGCCGTGTCGCGTGAACGAATTATTGCCGGTATCGGTGCCGACCAAAAGCTTGATGCCGAGCTTGCGCGCCTTGTGCATCAACTCGCCGAGCAGATCGTAATGCCGCTGCATGCGATTGAAATCGAGTTGCACCTGCTCGGCGCCGACTTTTTGCTGTTTGCCGAGCTCGACCACGACGGCGAGGAAGGTCGCGGTCGGCAGGATCGGCATGCCGGCCTTGGCCACCGCATCGAGATCGCGGTCGGTGGCGAGATCGGCGTGGACGATCCAATCGACGCCGGCCTCCGCGGCCGCGCGTGTCGAACCGGCGCCGCGCGAATGGATGGCGACTTTCAGGTTGCGCCGGTGCGCCTCGCCGACCACGGCGGCGATCTCGTCCTTGGCCAGCATCTGCGATTCGCCGGAGCGGCTATCGGCCATCTTGATGAAATTGACGCCGTGCTTGCCCTGGCGGCGCACCTCGGTGACCATCTCGTCGGCGGTGTTGCACAGCTTGCCGATGGAATGATCGGGCGTGCCTTCCCATGACGGCTCGTCGTCCTCGATGCAGCCGTAAGTGACGATCATGCGGCCGGCGACGAACATGCGCGGGCCTTCCATCAGGCCAAGCCGGATGGCGTCGCGCACGCCCACATCGGTGAACCAGGTGCCGCCCGGCACCGAAATGCTGGTGACGCCCGAGCGTAAAACCTTCTGAGCGCTGCGGGCGGATTTGAGCGTCGAGAATTCCGGCCGCGTCGTGCCCTTGCCTTTGCCCTCGCCCTTGATCAGCGGATAGCCGTAGGACATGTGGCAATGAGCGTCGATCAGGCCGGGTATGATCCATTTCCCGGCGGCGTCGATCACGTCGACAGTCTTGCGGTCTTCGAGGTGAATGTCGCCCGGCAGTAGGCCGACGCTCTTGATGCGATTGCCCTCGACCACGATAGCGTCGTTGCGCGCGGATGGTTTTCCGGAGCCGTCGATCAGCGTGCCGTTGCGGATGACGAGTGTCTTCTTGGCGGCGCTCATAGCGTCCTCCGGCGAAATTGCTTCGTTTACGCGACCATACAGCAGCGCGACAGGTAGCGGTATTGCGGCTTGCGCATGCGTACTCCCTCTCCCCAAGGGGGAGAGGCATAGGCGGCCTTCGGCCGCCGTTCCTTAGCCAAGAACGCCGATGCGAAGCATCGGCTATGGTGAGGGGGTACGGCCTCGCGGTCAGAGCCCCTTACCCCAACCCTCTCCCCGCTGGGGAGAGGGGGCGCGCATCAGCGAGCGGCGACTCCCGAACTGCTCCGACATAGGCGGTGAGGCCATGCGCCGCGACGATATCGCCGACCTGTTCGCTGCGGTCGATATGGGCGCGCACCACGGCGCCGATGTCGCGGTTAAGCTCCGCGGCGGTGCGGTCCGCCTTGGGCTTGGTCTGGGCGCTCAGATAAGCGCCCTCCGCGCGGTTGACCTCGACCAAAGTGCGGCCGAACGGCATCTGCATGCGCTGGTAATGCTGCAGCCCGGCATCGAGGTCGCCACCGGCGTCGCGGATGCTGTCGGCGAGGCAGGCCGCATCGAGCGCCGCCTTGGTGGTGCCGGCGCCGGCATGGGGGCGTGCGACGAAGGCGGCGTCGCCGGCGAGCACAGCCCGGCCGAACACGATTTGTGGCGAGATCAGATCGTAGATCGGCTGGAAGAACGGCGTCGTCCGCGCAAAAATCTCGGCGATCTGCGGCGCGATGACGGCTTTGGCGTCGGCTTTTATCCTTGCAATCACGTCGGGCCGGATCAGCGGCGGCGGAATGCCGGCGGCATGGTGGCGGCCAGCGGCGTCGGTGCAGATATCGGCGAGCGTGTCGCGATCCACCGGCCGGTACCAGACGATGTTGTAGGCGCGGCGGCCGACCGCGGTGTCGTTGTCGCGCCCCGGCACCGCATAGCTGATCAATTGCTCGCCCTCGGGCAGGCAGAAGGCATAGAGCTCGACCATCTCGCGCCACAGATCCGGCGGCACGTCGGCTTCGTCGATCGAGGCGCGCCACGCCACATAGCCGGCGTAAGCCGGCTCGACTTCCGGCAAGAATTGTGCGCGCACCGTGGAGCGGACGCCGTCGGCGCCGACCAACAGATCGCCGCGCTCGCGGGTGCCGTCGGCAAAAATCGCGGTGACGCCGACGCCGTCTTGTTCGACGCGAACGAGCCTTTTGCCGAGCCGATAACTCTCGCCCGGCAGCGCGTCGAGCAAAGCGCGGTAGAGCCGCGACCAGCCGCTGAGCGTCCGCGCCGTCGGCTGCTCGATCAAAATCTTGCCGCGGCTGTTGAGGCAGACCGCCCGCGTCGGCTTGATCCCCATCGTCTCGTCGAAGTCGATGCCGGCGCGCTTGAGGATGGCGATGAGCTGCGGATGGGTGCCAAGTCCAACGCCGCGGCTCGCCAGCTCCTCGTCATTGCGCTCGAACACGGTGGCGTCCCAGCCGGCCGAGCGCAGCAGTTGCGCCACGATCAACCCGCCCAGCGAGCCGCCTATGATAACAGCGCGGCGGGCGCTCACCTTTTCCCCTCCCCCTTGTGGGGAGGGGCAGGGGTGGGGGTCGAGACGTAAAGCGCAATCGTCGACGCCCGCGCATCACCTCCCGACCCCCCACCCCTCCCTCCCCCACAAGGGGGGAGGGAGACGCAGGCCGTGCCAGCTTTCACGACAACGCCCAGGACATGCTGTCATGCCCGGGCTTGTAATCCATGTTGGTCGCCGACGGATTGCGGTTGACCAGCGGGCGGCCGTACATCGGGTTGGTGGCGCTGCGCGTCTCGTGCTCGACCGTGAACAGCACTTCACGGGTGTCGAGGTCGATGACGTCCTTGAAGCGGTATTCGTAGTCGTTCGTTTCCACGGTGATCAGGCCGAGCTCGAGCAGCTTGCGATACGGTTTTGAAAAATTATTGAGATAGATCTGCACGTGGTGGCGGTCGTAGTGCGCTTCCGGCGCATCGGTCTCGCGGAAATAAAAATATTGCTTCTCGCCGACCTGGACGCGGGTCTCGGGGCCGGCGCCGTTCTTTTTCACCTCGGCCGGGGCGTCCATCACCTCGCGATAAAAGCGCGCGATGCGCTCCGCGGTGCCGGGGCGCACGTCGAAGCGGACATAGGGCATGCCGAGCTGGACCCTGCCGAAGCGCTCGACGTCGGGCGTGTGCACGGTGATGCGGTTGCCCCACGGGCACACGGTCTCGACGCCGTCGTTGCTTTCGCGGAATTCGAATTTGGTGCCGTCGAGCGGCTTCTTCACGCGCTTGAGCCGGTCCAGGAGCGCTTCACGGTCGGGCATGACCAGCCCGGTAACGCCGCGCAGCACGTCGGGCTTGCCCATCGGCAGGTGAAACTGGCTCATGCCGACATTGACCCACATATTGCCGGCGCCGGTGTTCAAATAGGGATCGCGCGTATAGCCGAGCCCGGTGATGTAAAAATGCGTGGCGAGGTGCTGATCGTCGATGCAGACATTGACGTGTCCGATACCGACGATGTTGCCGATGTCCTGGGCGGCACGGTCGAATTGGGGTTGGGGCATTGCAGTGTCCTGGTCAGTGTCCTGGTCAGTGTCCTGGGCGGGTTCGTTCCTGGGGCGATACTAGGCGCCGGCCAGGGCGCGCTCAACCGTCGTCTAAGGTGTAGGGTAGCGGGACGCAGCCGGAGGACGGGACATGCCGCTACGAGGTCTGAGCGTCACCCGGTTTGAACGCCGCGGCCAACCGCTCGCGTCGCGCCGCAAATTCCTGATCCGCATGGCGATCGCGATCGGCTTGTGGATCGTTTTGACAATAGTCGGCCTCGCGATCGGCATTGCCGGCTATGCGGCGTTCGAGGGCATGTCGTTCGTCGATGCCTACGTGAACGCGGCGATGATTCTGTCCGGCATGGGTCCGGTGGGCGAGTTGAAGACCACGGCCGGCAAAGTGTTCGCCGGCTCCTACGCGATCCTGTCCGGTCTCATCATCGTCATCGCCACCGGATTCGTGCTGGCGCCGATTTTCCATCGCATCCTGCATTCCTTCCATGTGGAGACGACGAAGGAGTGAGGTTGAGGGCTCACTGCGGCTCGATGCCGGCGGCCTTGATGATCTTGCCCCATTTCTCGGTCTGCGCCGTGATGAAAGCGCGGAACTCGTCGGGCGTGTCCCATTGGGCGACGATGCCCATGGTGTTGAAGCGCGCCGCGGTCTCCGGCTTTTTCAAGTCGGCGACCAGCGCCGCGTTGAGCGCGTCGACGATCGGCTTCGGCGTGCCGGCGCGGGCGAAGAAGCCTTGCCAGCTCTGTCCCTCATAGCCCGGCACGGTCTCGGCCAGCGCCGGCACGTCGGGCATGTCGGGATCGCGCTTAGGCGACAGCACCGCGATGAGTTTCAGCTTGCCGGCCTGGATCAGCGGCAGCGCTGGCGTCAGATCGGAGAACTCCATCGAAATGTTGCCGCTCGCCACATCGGTCAATCCCGGCAGCGTCCCCTTGTAGGTGATGTGGCGCATGGTGGTGCCGGTCATGATCTTGAATTCCTCGGCGAAGATCTGGTGCGGCGTGCCGTAGCCGGGAGATCCAAAGGTCAACGCGTCGGGCTGCTTTTTGGCGAGCGCGATCAGGTCGGCCACCGAATTGACCGGCAGCGACGGCGACACCACCAGGCAGAATTTGGTCAGGCCGACCAGGGTGACCGGGGTGAAATCCTTAGCGAGGTCATAGGACACCGACTTCATCACGAACGGCAGCAGCGTGATCACCGACGGCGCGTGCAGCAGCGTGTAGCCGTCGGGGTTGGATTTGGCGACGTAGGAGATGCCGATCTCGCCGCCGACGCCGGGCTTGTTCTCGACCACGAAGGTGCCGTGAAGCGCGCGGCCCAGCACGTCCGCTTCATAGCGGCCGAGCACGTCGTTCGATGCGCCCGGCGGGAACGGCACGACGATGGTCGCGGGGTGGTTCGGATAATCTTCAGCGACAGCGTGCAGGGACGGAATTGCAAGCAGCGCGCAAGCAAGCGCCATGACCGACACGGCGCGATAACCAGGCATTGTCATTGGACGTTCTCCCGATGCGGCCACCTTAGCGCCGCGCGCGGCGCCCGGACAAGGCGACGCCGCAGCCATGCTGCCGCAGCCGGACTGACGGACTGACGCGGCGCGGGCAGGGGTGATACACCTTGCCGGCAAATCACTTTGGGTGTCGCGGCGCGGTGTCGAGTTTTCGGGAAAAATTACAGCCGGCCGCGGGCGGCGAGGCGGGCACGAGCGACGTCGATTATCGGCTGCTGGTGCCGCTGGTGCTCAATTCGGCGATCATCCAGGCGGTCTACGCCATCATGCGGGTGACGACGTCATACCGCGCCATCGAGCTCGACCTGCCGGTGATCTGGATCGGCGTGATCTCGGCGACGTTCGCGATATTGCCGATCTTCCTCGCGGTCTGGGTCGGCCGCTTCATGGACCGCGGCAACGATGCGCAGGCCTGCTGGATCGGCGCCGCGCTGATGGTCGTCGCCTGCGCCGGCTTTCGCTATGGGGCCGGATCGGTGACGACGCTCTTGCCGCTGATGGCGCTGCTCGGCATCTCGCACCTGTTCATGATGGCGAGCCAGCAGATGCTGTGCATCCGCTGCGCCGGGCCGCGCGGCCGCGATGGGGTATTCGGCAATTATCTGGTCGCCAGCGCCATCGGGCAGGGGCTCGGCCCTTACATCATCGCCTGGTCGAGCGGCTCGGCGCGGCTGCCGCAGACCGACCGGCTGTACGCGATCGGTCTGTTGATCTCGTTGGCGTCGCTGGTGACCGCCGCCGCCATGCGGCCGGCGCCGAAGCCGAAAGCCCACGAGCACAGCGCCGCCGTCGTGCCGGTACGCACGCTGATGCGCCAGCGCGGACTGATGGCGGTGCTGATCGCCAGCGTCATCACCATCACCGCGCAAGATCTATTGGTGATCTACCTGCCGCTGTTGGGCGCCGCCAACAACATCACGGCGCGCGACGTCGGCACCTTGCTCACCGTGCGCTCGGTGTTCTCACTGGTGTCGCGCATGGGCTATGTGCGGGTGATCCGCCTGGTCGGCCGCGGGCCGTTGACCCTCGCCAGCATGATGGGGGCCGGGATCAGCTTCGCCTGTCTCGCTCTGCCGATCCCGCTCTCGGCGATGTTCGGCGCGATGATACTGATGGGATTTTCGCTGGGCATCGCCACGACGCTGAGCCTGACCAATGTGGTCGATCTCGCTTCCGCCGCCGCCATGGGCACGGTGATGTCGCTGCGCATCACCGGCAACCGCATCGGCCAGGTGGCGGTACCGTTCATTGCAAGCCTGATCGCCGCCGCGGCCGGCGTCGGCGGCATTTTCGTCATCATCGCGCTCAGTCTGGCGGCGTCGGGTGCGGCCGTGCACTTCAGCCGGCAGGAGTCGTGACGGGTCGCGCACTAATTCCTGAAGCCGACCACCAGATGAGCCGGATATGATTCCGGCAATGGCTCGCCGACGCTTTTCACCGTGACGATGTAGGTGCCGGCTTCAGCGATGGCGTCCGCGGGGACAACCGCTTCGAGCTGGCCACGCTTGACGTAGCGCGTCGGCATCTCCTTGCCGTTGAGCATGACGCGCTGCGTCGGCAGCATGCCGCGGCCGCGCACCGTGAGCGTCACTTCGGTGCCTTGCGTCGCCAACAGCGGCGATATGTCGATCTCGCGCGGCAGCGTCTGGTAGGAATAGAACGCCGGAATCGGGTTCTTGTATTTGTGAAATCCGATATCGACGATACGCCCGTCCATGATCAGCATCTTGACGTTCTGCGTCATCCAGATGTCCTTGAGCGGGTCGCCCTCGATGATGGAGAGGTCGGCGACCTTGCCCGGCTCGACGCTGCCGTAGTCCTTGTCCTTGTGGAACGTTTTTGCGACGTTCAAGGTCGCGGCCTGGATCGCCGTCATCGGCGGCACGCCGGCCTCGACATCCATCACCAATGCCTCGTGCATCAGCATGCCGGCCATGCCACGCGGCGGGTCGGAGCCTTCCTTGAGGATGCCGCCGGCGGCGACGAAGCGGCGGATGAAGTCGTTGGCTTTTTGATAGCCAAGCCGCGCGGCGTCGAGCTGTTCCGGCGTGTAGCGCTTGAGCAGCTTGTCGTAGGCGCTGTCGGTCACCGCGCGCAGCACCGGCGGGAAATCGGCGTTCGGATCGTTGAGGATCTCGTTCTCTTTTTGCCGGAAGCGCGCCATGCTCGGCGACAACGGCCGCAGCCATTTGGCGATGGTCGGCGTCCAGGCGACATGGTGCGCCACCATGGCGGCGATGACGGTATCGAAATTCTCGGTCTGGTATTGCGCGCCGGCCACCTCGGCATCGATCTTTCCGGCGAGCCGGTCTTCCGCAAGCTTGCGCCGCGTCTCGACGTCGAGGATCGAGCTATAGCCGACCGACCAGATGTGCTCGATGCCGTCGACGCCGGCGTTGGCGGAGCCGATAGCGTCCCAGCTGTGGGTGGTCACCGCAAGGCCGAGGCGATGCGCTTCCTCGGTCGCGACCTTGACCAAATCCATCGGCAAGAATTCGTTGAGCTTGATGAGGTCGTAGCCGAGCGCTTTCTTGCGGTCGATGGCAGCGCGCGTCGCCTCGGGCGTCGTCACCACGATGTTGCCACGGAATTCGCGGGAGTCCGGCGCGTCGGTCTCGGTACGCCCGCCGCCGATGGCGCGCCCCGACGTCCAGATGCGCGGGCCGCGAATTTTTCCCGCTTTGGTGCCGTCGCGCTGCGCCAGCGTCCACGGCCCATCCTGGTAGATCTCGATGGTCGCGCAGGTGGTGATGCCAAGATGCAGATAAAGCTCGCCGAAAAAATCTTCCCAATGGCAGTGGCCGTCGAGAAAGCCCGGCAGCACGGTCTTGCCGGCGGCATCGACGATTTGCGCGCCTTGCGGAACGGTCACCTCGCCGTTGCGGCCGGCGGCGGTGAAGCGGCCGTTCTCGATGAGGATGACGGAATTCTCGACCGGCGGCCGCCCGGTGCCGTCGATCAGCGTGCCGCCGACGACGGCGAGAGTAGGCACGGTCTGCGCGCAGGCGAAGCCGCTTGGCGGCAATAACAGCAGAACCGCGAGCGAGACCATGCGCGCCCGCACCATGCTTTCCTCCCCAAACCCTTAAGCGAGTGAAGTCGGCCGGCGGCCGGCACGCCCTACCAGCGCCGATAGTAATAGCCGCCCCCATAGGGCCCGTAATAGGGACCGTTGCCATAGAAGTAATAGGCCGGCGGCGGCGGCCCGACATAGATGGGCGGTCCGATTGGCGGCGGCCCTATGGGCGAGACTGGAATCGGCGCGTCGGGATCAACGCCCGGCGGTGGACCGGCATAACCGGGAGGCGGCGGAGCTGCATAGCCCGCGGGAGGCTGCCCCGGCGGCCCGGCATAGCCCGCAGACGGCGGCCCGGCAGCGCCGGGTGGCGGTGCGCCACCGCCCTGATCGAAGCTGGTGGCGATCGCGTAGCCGTTCTGGCCCTGGAACGTCACCTGGCACCATTGGCCGCTGCAGCCGCCGACGTCGACATTGCTGCCGCCGGGAATGGTCAGGATGACGGTGTATGTGGTGCCTGGCCCCTGGCGTAAATTCACGTTGTTGGTGGCGAGCGCGGGCGCCGCTGCGGCGGTTGCCGTCGACAGCGCCAACAGCACACCGGCGGACGCTGCGATTGTCCCGAAAGTCATCGCTAACCTCCTGGGGTCCAAACCAATATTCGCCGCTGATTAAAGTCTCGACAGTGCCGATTTTCAACCCGCTTCGCGGCGAGATTTTGTTATTCAGCGCGCGAGTTTTTCCAGTTCGGGGAACGGCGCATAGGTGACGCCGGCGCAAATATCTTTCGGCGTCTCGATGAACTGGTCGAAGCGGCCGGCGACGAAAACGGCAGCGACCTCGCGCATGCCCTCATAGACAGTGGCGGTCTTCTTCGGATTGAAGCGCAGGCAGAGCGTGTAGCGCGAGGGCATGGTCAGGGTCGCCGATTTCAACACCGGCTCCGAAATGCTGGCGTCGCGAATGGCCGTCGGATCGTTGAGATAGACGTGCATGGCGGCGAGGATGTCGGTCTTGTAATTGGTGGGATAGGCGTTGATGCCTTCCTCGTCGGTCCTATGGTGACCTCCGGCGCAGGCGCTCAGCGCCAGCGCTATGATGATCAACCCGACACGCCGTCGGCATCCGCCGCCGTTCATGCGCTGCCCGCTCAGTCCCGGTATTCGATGCCCCGCACCGGTTTAATCGCAAATCGTGATCGGCGCCACTGGCCCTTCTTTCCGCCCCCGCACGCAGTGCGGGGGAGGGGGACCGCCCAAGCTCGCGAAGCGAGCGTAGGGTGGTGGAGGGGGCGCTCTGACTTGGAGATTTATCTGAAAGTGAGGAAGTACTCGGCCGCCGCGCCCCCTCCACCACCCTTCGGGTGGTCCCCCTCCCCCGCTTCGCTGCGCTACGCGGTGGCGGAAAAGGCTAGATTGGCACCGCCATTGCCTCGAAGGCGCCGTCGCAATTGATCAGGTCGACGCGCTTTTGCACGATGCGGAACGTGTCGCCATGGCGCCGCAAACGATGTCGCTGGCGGCCGGCGAAGATGCGCTGCGCGTCGTCGCGATATTCGGCCATGATCAGGGTCGAGCCGACGACGTATTCGCCCTTCGCGTTATCTGATTCCTCGACGACGACATTGCCGATGAGATGCGCGGTGCGCGACGGCGGCGTCTGCACGTGGATGCGCGGATGTTCGAGCCGCTCGACCCTGGTCTTCATCAGCTCGCGGTCGTCGTAGAACAGCGAAGCCTGGTCGAACGGGCTGTTCTGGTCGGGCACCGCCGGCACCCAATAGGTGCCGTCGTCGGCGAACAGCGCCATCCAGTCGCGAAATTTCCGCGCATCGAGGAGCCGCGCTTCGTGGATGATGAAATCCTCGAGCGCGGTGCGGCTTGAGCCGTCAGCCGCCATTACGCGGCCTCGTGCATATAGCCGAGCCAGGCTTTGTATTGCGCGCGCACCACCATCTCATGGGTGGCAAGCTCGCGGGTGGCGTTGCGCTCGCGGTCCGGCTCCTCGGCGCCCAGCCCGCGCGAGATATCGACCCAGTCGGTCATGGTGCTTTGCAGACCCTTTTGCGCGCGCACGAAGGATTCCAGGTCGTCGGTCTGCACGAAAGACGCCGCCGAATGGGTGACGTTGAGCAGGCGGATATTGCCGAAATTCATCGCCTGCGGCGCGCCGACGAGGCGGATCGGATAGATCGTCACCTCGGTGCGGTCGACCGCGATCGGCTTGATGACGCGGACATGGATGTTCAGGCCCATGATCGACATGTTCGGATAGATCAGCGAATTGTGCAGCCGCGGCGTGAGGATTTCATTTGCGCGCTCGGCGCCGACCTTATCCGCCAGTACCTTCTTATAGGCGTCAAAGGCCGGGCTCGATCGCTTGCCGTCGTCGAGCGTGGTGTTGCTGGTCCAGCCGTGGCCGTTGCCGGCAATAAAACTCTTGCGGTCCTTCCAGGACGCGGCGGTCTGCTTCTTCTCGGTCTCGACCACCATCGCGCCTTTTTGGTCGCCCTCGCGGCGGGCGAACTGCACGCCGTCCTTGTTGACGGTGGAGGCGTGGCCGAACGGCACGTGGTAGGAATCGAGCACGTTCTCGACCTGAAGCTTCCAATTGCCGTTATAGACGTAGCGGTGCATGCCGGCGTCGAGCGCCAGCGCGCCGTCGGGCGCGCGATCGACCAGGTCGTCGATGTTGCCCTTTACGGGACCGATGTGATCCTCAAAGCTCTGGCCCTTCGCCGCGAGACTCGCGAACACAAAACCGCGGTACTCGCCGACCCGCGGCGCGCGGGCGAGGCCGAACGCATCCTTGTCGAAATTTTCGGCGCAGCCTTCCGGCACCGGCACTGTCACCAGGCGGCCGTCGGTGTCGAACGTCCAGCCGTGATAGCAGCAGGTCAGGCGCGCCGCATGACCGCGGCGTTCGTTGACCACCTTGGCGCCGCGATGGGTGCAGCGGTTGAGCAGCACCTGCACCGAATCGTCGCGATGCCGCACCATGATGACCGGCTGGCGGCCGAGATCGGTGGTGATGAAGTCGCCCGGGTTCGGCACTTGGCTGGTGTGGCCGACGAACAGCCAGGCGCGGCCGAAGATGCGCGCCATTTCCAGGTCGAACAAATCCGGATCGGTATAGACGCGCCGGTGCACGCGGCCGGGCTCGATGAGCTTGGCGATCTCGTCGGCGTGGCCGTTGCGCATGATCAACCCTTTGTCATGCCCCGCGCAGGCGGGGCACCCAGTAATCACCGATGCTTTGATAACGCACGGCGGTCCGGCACCTCTCTGTCGGCGACTACTGGATCATCCGCCTTCGCGGATGATGACAGTTTCGCCGTGCGAGACCGTCACTCCGCCGCCTGATGGGCGCGGTCCTGCACCTGGGTGTTGATGAGCTGCAGCGGCGAGGCGGTTTCTTCCAGCATGCCCCAGCTCTTGAGCCAGTCGTAGGTGCGCTGCATCTCGTCGGCCGGGATCGGCGCCGGATCGCAGACCACGAGCCGGCTCTCGCGCAAGTCCTCGACCTTGAGCGCCGCGATCTCCGGATCTTTCTTGGCGTAATAGTCGATGAAGTAGTGCATGTACGCCTTCTTGTTCGCATTGATGCGGCGCACCGCTTCGCGCACCGCGCGATTGAAGGCGGCATAGGTTTCGGCATCGACCCGGTCGGAAGCGACTTCGGTGCCGTGGAAGAACGCCGAGCAGATGACGCGGCAGCCCTTCTTCTCGGCGAGCGTGATGTGCGGCTCGGTCAGCGTGGTGGCGTCGATCTCGCCCTTCATCATGGCGTCGAAGCGATAGCGCGAGCCGTTCGGCGCGCGGCACAGCTTGATCATCTCGCGCGGCATAAAACCTTCGAGCAGATGCAGCGCGATGTAATGGGTGCCGAAATAGAACGGCACGCCGATGGTTTTGTTGGCGAGTTGCTGCGGCGTATAGACCGGCGAGTCCGGCCGTACCACGACGGCCGAATAAGCCACGATGGCGCGGCGGCCGAGTTGCCGGCTGCCTTGGCCGGTATCCTGGACGCGGCAGTAATTGCCCCATTCGCAGGCATTGTACATGTCGGCCTTGCCCTGTTCCAAAAGCTTGCCGTGGCTGGCGAACGGGTCGACGCCCTTCGGCGTCGTCACATGGGCCTCGACCTTCTTCTCGACGCCGGCTTCACGGTCGGCCCATTCGATTTCGAGGCCTTCCTTGGCGAACAGGCCTTCGTCATAAGCCACGAGTTCGGGGAGACCTTGGAACGGCGCGGTCGTTTCCAATACGAGTTTTTTCATCGGCGGCTCCGGGCAGCGTTTGCGGCAAATCGCCCTGCCGAACTTTAGGCCCGCGGGCGGGGCGAATCAACGACAGCCACATGTCGTTAGCGCATGGCCGCGGCGCGCCAGCGCCTACTTTTGCGGCCGCAGCCGCTGCATCTGCAATTGCGCCAGGAACGGCACCAGCGGGTGCGCGCCCATTTTCACGATCGAGGGGACGTCGAGCTTGATCAAAGCCTCGCGCTGGTCGGGCGAAAGCCGGAATTTATCGGCAAAGGCACCGGCGTCGGCCATGTATTGCGTGCGCATGCCGGCGTCGTGGGCGAGGCCGTGCAGGGCGGTCGTCAGCTCGACCAGCTCGGG
Organism: Xanthobacteraceae bacterium; assembly: GCA_049584715.1. GTDB lineage: Bacteria > Pseudomonadota > Alphaproteobacteria > Rhizobiales > Xanthobacteraceae > BOG-931. The sequence continues at coordinate 1,008 of JBAUYI010000079.1, read as the reverse complement.
CTTGATCGAAGGATAATGCGCCGCCTGGTTTTGCTCGCCGTTGCCGCCGATCCAGGCCAGCGAGGCGTAATTGTGATGCCAGCTCGGATCCATCGACACCACGTCTGGCTTGCGCTCGCCGAGCGCGCCGGCGGCGCAGGCCCAGCAGCGCAACTCGATATTGCCGGTGTCGTCGAGCTCGGCCTCGTCGTAACCGATCAGCGATTTCAGATTTCCCGCCGCGAGTTTTTCCAGCACGCGCCGGTCCCACGCCAGCTCCGGATTGGAATAGCGGTCGGTGCCGGGAAAATGCGACATGCCGCCGCTCGACAGGATCACCGTCTTGAGCCCGAGCGCAGTGACGGTGCGGGCCACCGCCTGGCCGAACTGGTAGCAGCGTTCCATGGTCGGCTGCGGCGGCAGATAGGCGTTGACGTAGATCGGCAGCACCGGGCCGGTGTGCCCAAGATGGGTGAGCGGGATGCCGATGGCGTAGTCGATCTTCGCCGTCGAGGTGAAAGCCGGATCGAAATTCTGCCGGTAGAGCTGGCGCACCAGCTCGAAGCCGATCTCGCTCGGAATCTGCCAACGAAATTTCCGCCCGGCGAATTCGCCGGTCGCCTCGCCGCCGACATGGACGGTGAACGGCGGCGCGGTGGTGTGGAAGAACTGCTCGGCGTGATCGTTGGAGAAGATGATCCACAGGTCCGGCTCGAGCGCGCGCAGCCGCTTGCCGACATCGGCCGCGATCTCGCGCACATGGGCGACCAGCGCCTTGTCCTCGGTGTCCGGCATGGTGAAGAACTGCGGCGCATGGGGCAGCATGGCGCCGCCGATCACGGTCGACATCATGGTGGGTCTCCTTGGCCGTAAAACTATCGCGCGGGGGGCGGGACAACAAGCGGTGGGTGCCGCGGCTTGCGTTCGTCAGGCATTGAGAAAGCGGCCTTGATCGCTTGGACAGCACTCTGTTCGTGTTGACCTTCTTGTCAAGGATCGTAGACCGCCGGAGGCGGCGGCGCTTTGCGC
>JBAUYI010000078.1:0-21706 GCA_049584715.1 Xanthobacteraceae bacterium | reverse complement strand
CCCCACAAGGGGGAGGGGAATTGGTCTGAGCCATGCGCATCCTGATCACCAATGACGACGGCATCCACGCGGAAGGGCTTGACGTCTGCGAGAAGATCGCGCGCGCCATTTCCGACGACGTGTGGGTGATCGCGCCGGAATACGACCAGTCGGGCGTCGCCCACTCGCTGACGCTCAACGATCCGCTGCGGCTGCGCCAGGTCGCCGAGCGGCGCTTCGCGGTGCGCGGTACGCCCACCGATTGCGTCATCATGGGCGCGCGCCACGTGCTCAACGGCAAGGGCCCCGATCTCGTCCTCTCCGGCGTCAATCGCGGCCGCAATGCCGGCGAGGACGTGATCTATTCCGGCACCATCGCCGGGGCCATGGAAGGCACCGTGCTCGGCATTCCCTCGATCGCATTGTCGCAGGCCTATAAATCGCGCAGCGGCCAGCCGCCGCATTGGGAAACCAGCCTGCAGTTTGCGCCCGACATCATCCGCCGCGTGCTGGCCGAGGGCATGCCGCGCGACGTGCTGATCAATGTCAATTTTCCCGATTGCGCGCCGGGCGAGGTCAAGCGTATCGCCGTCACCAGCCAGGGGCGGCGCCGCCAGGAGCGGCTGCATATCGACAAGCGCACCGACGGCCGCGGCAATCCCTATTACTGGATCGCTTATGTGCGCCAGAATTTTACCAAAGCGCCGAACGGCTCCGATCTGGCCGCTCTCGACGAGCGCTGCATCGCGGTGACGCCGCTCAGGCTCGATCTCACCGACGAGCCCACGGTGACGAAGTTCGCCAAGCTGTTCGAGTAATACCAACCCTGTCATCATCCGCGCAGGCGGATGATCCAGTAATCCCCGCACGATGGTGGCGATTACTGGATGCTCCGCCTTCGCGGAGCATGACAGGTCAAAAAAATGTCAGGCGCTGGGCGGCTTCGACACAGCAACTTGCAATGCCCGCTCCAGCGCCTCGACCCGGAACGGCTTCTGCAAGATCGGGTGGGCGCGGTAGGCTTCCGGCACGCCACGCAGGTCGGCGCCGGTGGCAAATACGAACGGCAGTCCGCGCTGAGTCAAAATCTCGGCCACCGGCGTAATTGGCTCACTGTGCAAGTTGACGTCGAGGATCGCGACATCGAACTCTTCCCGCTTTGCCAGCGCCATGGCCTCGTCGAGCGCGCCGGCTTCCGCCGTCATGGTGTAGCCGATGTCCGAAAGCATGCCGTCCAGCAGCATGCGAATCATCGACTCGTCCTCGACGACGAGGACTCGCCGGCCCACGGCGGCTTTCGCCTCTGACACCATCTTTTCCCCGTGCTGCCCGGTCCCATTGCGGGCTGGCGTGCTCGTAACGCCTTTGATTGCGATCAGTTCCCTTAAACCTGGGCGAAATTTTGTGTCCGACCGGCGCCAGCCAGACCGCCGCCGTTGCGGAAGAGTATAAGAGCCGTCGGCATAGTGGTAGAAGGCTTTAGCCACGGTCATAAGGCGAGGTCATTGTGGCCGCAGTCCAAGCCGCCGACGTCGAACGCATGGGGTTTCAGCTGGCGCTGCGCCGGCGCGGCATCACCGACCAGGCGGTGCTGCGCGCCATGGACGAGGTGCCGCGCGAATATTTCGTCGCCGCCGAATTCATCGACAGTGCCTATGCCGATCAGGCGCTGCCGATCGCCTGCGGCCAGACCATCAGCCAGCCTTACGTGGTCGGCTACATGACCGAGCAATTGGAGGTCGCGCCGGCGCATCACGTCCTCGAAATCGGCACCGGCTCGGGCTATCAGGCCGCCGTGCTGTCGCGTATCGCCCGCGACGTGGTGAGCATCGAGCGCTACCGGACATTGGCCGATGTCGCCCGCGAGCGGCTCAAGACGCTCGGCTACAGCAACGTCTCCATTGTCGCCGGCGACGGATTTTTGGGCGCGCCGGAGCGGGCGCCGTTCGACCGCATCATCATCACTGCCGCTGCGGAGGAAATCCCCAAAGCGCTCATTGAACAGCTCGGCGAGGGCGGCAAGCTGGTGCTGCCGCTCGGGCCGCGCAACGGCACGCAATACATCGTCAAATTAACCAAGGCGGCGGACGGCACGCTGGCGCGAGAAGATCTCATCGCCGTGAGATTCGTGCCGCTGTTGCCCGGACAGGCGCGGGAATTGTAGCGGTAAAGCCACAGTGCCAATTATCTTAAGTTCCCGCGCAAACGCTTAAAGGCCTGTTTACCGCAACGTAGTTTATTCGCCCGCTAGTATTTGTTGCGTGCGGGCGAGTCATGATGTGGACGTCGCGTCGGTCGGCCTTGTGGCCGCGTATAGTTGCCGTTTCGTTAATCGGCTTGGGCGTCGCGAATTGCAGCAGCGATTCGGGACGGCTGTTCGGCTCCAATAGCGCATCGCACAACGACACCACCGGATCGATTCCGCAGAGCACGCCGGCAGGCCACGTCGAAAGCCGGCCGTTGCCGCATTTGGCTGGTGCCGAGCCGCAAGGGTCTTCCGGCGGCGGCCAGGGCATGGCGTCGTATCAGCCCGGCAACACGGAAGTTACTGGCTCAGTGCCGGCCGCGCCGCCGCCGCCCGTCTGGACCTGGGAAGGCGGCACGCCGATCACGGTGGCACCCGGCGAGACGCTGGAGATGATTTCGCGCCAGCATGGCGTGCCGGTTTCCGCCATCATGCAGGCCAACAACATCACCAGCCCGGCCATGGTGCATGGCGGCGATCATCTGGTGATCCCGCGCCGCTTGCCTTCGACGGCGGCTTACGCGCCGCCGGCAACGCGGATTGCCTCGACGGCACCGGGCATGCCGGTCGGCGCGCCGCGAACCGCGCTGGCGCCGACTACGGGCATGCACGTCGTGGCGCCGGGCGAGACATTGCACAGCATCGCGCGGCTCTACGGCAAGTCGGTGATGGTGCTGGCCACGGCCAACAATATTCGACCTGATACGATGGTAAAGGTCGGCGAGCGCATCATCATTCCAGGCATGCAACCTGGCGCGCCGGTTGTGCCGCGTGCGCAGGCTCAGGCCGCGCCGCCGCCCGGCCCAAGCTTGGCGACTGCGGAATCGCCACACAGCGCCCGTGTCGCGACGCCCGAGGCGCCCGCGCAGGAGAGCACGATCAAGACCGCGGAGCCGGCCGGGGGACTGCCGAGCTTCCGCTGGCCGGTGCGCGGCCGCGTCATCGCCAGCTTCGGGCCGACGCCGAACGGTTTGCAGAACGACGGCATCAATCTCGCAGTGCCCGAAGGCACGCCGGTCAAAGCGGCCGAGGACGGCGTCGTCGCCTACGCCGGCAACGAGCTCAAGGGCTACGGCAATCTGGTGCTGGTGCGTCACAGTAACGGCTTCGTCACCGCCTACGCCCACGCCAGCGACATCCTGGTCAAACGCGGCGAAACGGTGAAACGCGGCCAGGTGATCGCGCATTCCGGCCAAACCGGCAACGTGACATCGCCGCAGCTTCACTTCGAAATTCGCAAAGGCTCGACGCCGGTCGATCCGTCGCAATATTTGAACGGCGCCTGAGTTCGGAGGACGGACGACAGACGACAGATTAAGAGCGCTTCTTACTTATTCGTCCTCTGTCGTCCGTCGTCTGTCGTCTTAACACCCAACCTGCCCGCCAAATCCTGCACATACTGCCAAGCGACCCGGCCTGAGCGCGCGCCACGGGTCGTCGCCCATTCGAGCGCTTCATGGCGCAGCTCCGCGGCGTCGACCGGCACGCGGTAACGGGCGACATAAGCGTCGACCATGGCGAGATATTCGTCCTGGCTGCAGCGGTGGAAACCGAGCCACAGCCCGAAGCGGTCCGACAGCGACACCTTCTCCTCGACCGCCTCGCCGGGATTGATCGCGGTCGAGCGTTCGTTCTCCATCATGTCGCGCGCCATCAGATGGCGGCGGTTCGAGGTGGCGTAGAAGATGACATTCTCGGGCCGGCCTTCGATGCCGCCTTCGAGCATGGTCTTGAGCGATTTGTAGGAGGTGTCCTCGGCGTCGAACGACAGATCATCGCAGAACACGATGAAGCGCTGCGGCACGCCGCGCAGGATTCCCATCAGTTCCGGCAGCGACTCGATGTCTTCACGGTGGATTTCGATGAGTTTTAATCCGGCGGCCGGATGGGTTGAGCCGATCGTCGCATGGGCGGCCTTGACCAGGGAGGATTTGCCCATGCCGCGCGCGCCCCACAACAGCGCGTTGTTGGCTGGCAGGCCGCGGGCAAAGCGCTCGGTGTTCTCGACCAAGAGATCGCGCACCCGGTCGATGCCCTTGAGCAGCGACATCTCGACCCGGTTGACGCGGCGCACGGCGGCGAGCCGGCGGCCTTCGGGGTACCAGACGAACGCTTCGGCTGCGGCAAAATCCGGCGCCGCTGGCGCCACTGGCGCCAGACGTTCCAGGGCGGCTGCGATCCGGCCGAGGATGTCGCTGCCGTCGTCGCCGGACAATCGCTGCCCGGGATTGCCGCGAACCGGCCGCTTTGTTGCTTTCTTTCTGGAATGCGAGGGAGAACGGGCCATATTATCACCGATTTGCGCCTTCCCTTAGCGGGGCGAGGGAACCCCCGCAAGCGTTGCAATTGGGCCAACGGTGGCTATAGTCCGCGCGATTTCGCGCGCTAAATCGGCCATTCTTCGAAAGGCTGGCGCGCCGCAAAATGGCCCCCCGGAGGAGCAATGTTGATTACGCCCGCATTCGCGCAAGGCGGCCCGTTCGGGCTCAGCGGCGACTCAAGCAGCATGATCATGCAGTTCATGCCGCTGATATTGATCATCGTGATCATGTATTTCCTGATCCTGCGGCCGCAGCAGCAGCGGGTGAAACGGCACCAGGAGATGGTCAAGGCGTTGCGCCGTGGCGACACCGTGGTCACCAATGGCGGTCTCGTCGGCAAGGTCACCAAGGTGGTGGACGACGACCAGGTCGAAGTCGAGATCGCCGACGGCGTGCGGGTGCGGCAGATGCGCTCGATGATCAGCGAAGTGCGCGCCAAGGGCGAGCCGGTGAAGGACGACAGCGCGAGCTGATCGGCCTTCGACGTAACGAGGAATAGCGAAGCCCATGTTGTTTTTCACGCGGTGGAAGGCGGCGGCTATACTGCTCACGGCGTTTGTCGTGTGCCTGTTCGCCGTGCCGAATTTCTTCCCCGAGAGCACCGTGAAGCACTGGCCGGCGTGGGCGCAGCGTCACATCGTGCTCGGCCTCGATCTGCAGGGCGGCTCGCATCTCTTGCTCCAGGTCGATGCCGGCGCCGTGCGCAAGGAACGTCTGCAATCGCTCAATGACGACGTGTTGCGCGTGCTGCGCGGGGCCCGCATTCAATTCACCGGCCGCGCCATCATCGGCAACGGCGTGCAGGTGCATATCACGCGCGACACCGACGTCGACAACGCGCTGGCCAAGCTGCGCGAACTGTCGACGCCGCTGTCGGGTATCCTCGGCGCGTCGGGACAGCGCAGTATCGATGTGACGGCAAACGCCGGCGTCATCACGCTCACGCCGACCGACGCCGCGCTCACTGAGCGCATCCGTCAGGCGGTCGATCAATCGATCCAGATCATCGAGCGGCGCGTCAACGAGCTCGGCCTGGTCGAGCCGACCATCCAGCGCGAAGGTATTGACCGCATCCTGGTGCAGGTGCCGGGCCTGCAGGATCCATCGCGGCTGAAGGACATTTTGGGCAAGACCGCGAAGCTCGATTTCCGCATGGTCGATCAGTCCATGCCGGCTGAGCAAGCGGCGGAATCGCGCGCGCCGGCCGACTCCGAGGTTCTCGACGGCGAGGGCGGCGTGAAATATTTGATCGAGAAACGCGTGCTGGTCTCCGGTGCCGACCTGACCGATGCCCAGCCGGGTTTTGACCAGCGCACCAGCGAGCCGATCGTCAGCTTCCGCTTCAATTCGTCCGGCGCGCGTAAATTCGCCGAAGCAACCCAGGCCAATGTCGGCAAGCCGTTCGCCATCGTGCTCGACAACAAGGTGATCTCGGCGCCCGTGATCCGCGAGCCGATCCTCGGCGGCTCCGGGCAGATTTCCGGAAATTTCACCGTTCAGTCGGCCAACGACCTCGCCATCCTGTTGCGCGCCGGCGCGCTGCCGGCGCCGCTGACCATCATCGAGGAGCGCACGGTGGGGCCCGGCCTCGGCCAGGATTCGATCACCGCCGGCGAGCACGCCGCTTACGCCGGCGCAGCGCTGGTCATCGTCTTCATGTTCGCGACCTACGGCTTGTTCGGGCTGTTCGCCAATATCGCGGTCGCGGTCAACATCGCCATGATCTTCGGTGTGCTGTCGCTGCTGAGCGCCACGCTGACGCTGCCCGGCATCGCCGGCATCGTGCTCACGGTCGGCATCGCGGTGGATTCCAACGTGCTGATCTATGAGCGCATCCGCGAGGAAGTGCGCGGCGGCCGCAGCGCGATCAATGCCATCGACGCCGGGTTTTCCCGCGCGCTCGCCACCATTCTGGATTCCAACATCACCACCTTCATCGCCGCAGCCGTGCTGTTCTATATCGGCACCGGGCCGGTGCGCGGCTTTGCGGTGACGCTCGGCATCGGCATTCTCACCAGCCTGTTCACCGCCTTCACGCTGACCCGTCTGATCGTGGCCTATTGGGTGCGCATGTGGCGGCCGCGCACGGTTCCCATCTAATTTTGAAAGAGATCACGTGCGCCTTCTCCGCATCGTTCCCGATGACACCAAATTCGACTTCATGCGCTTCCGGCGCATCAGCTTTCCGATTTCGGCGCTGTTGTCGATCGCGGCGATCGCGCTCTTTTTCTTCCATGGGCTGAATTTCGGCATCGACTTCATCGGCGGTACCTTGATGGAGGTGCAGACCAAGGCCGGGCCGGCCGATCTCGCCAAGATGCGCTCGACTATCGGCGGCCTCAAGCTCGGCGACTTTCAGCTGCAGGAGTTCGGCGCGCCGAACGACGTGCTGATCCGCATCTCCGAGCAGCCCGGCGGCGACGAGGCGCAGCAGGCGGCGGTGCAGAAGGTGCGCGATGCGCTGGGCGACGAGGTCGACTATCGCAGGGTCGAGGTGGTCGGACCGAGCGTCTCCACGGAACTTCTTGCTTATGGCACCATCGGCCTCGTGCTCGCGATCGGCGCTATCCTGATCTATCTGTGGTTCCGTTTCGAATGGCAGTTCGCGCTCGGCGCCATGATCGCCAACGTGCACGATCTGGTGCTCACCGTCGGCTTCATGTCGCTCACCCACATCGATTTCGACCTCACCAGCATCGCCGCGCTGCTCACCATTCTGGGCTATTCGCTCAACGATACGGTGGTGATCTACGACCGCATCCGCGAAATGCTGCGCCGCTATAAGCGCATGTCGATGCCCGACCTGCTCAACGTCTCGATCAATGCCACGCTGTCGCGCTCGATCGTGACCCATCTCACCGTGGCGATTTCGCTGTTGGCCTTGCTGCTGTTCGGCGGCCAGGCGATCCACAGTTTCACCGCGACCATGATGTTCGGCGTCGTGCTGGTCGGCACTTATACGTCGGTGTTCATCGCGTCCCCGATCCTGATCTATCTTGGCGTCGGCTCCAACCGCAAGGAAGGCGGCGCCGAAGAGCCCGAGCCGCCGGCCGCCGCAACCGCGGTGGCGCCGCCCCAGCGCAGCAGAGCCCGCCGCTAGTGGAGGCGCCGCATCTGCCGCGCCAGGCGCTGATCGATGCCCATGGCGGCGGTGGTTTCCGTTTCGCCGGCATGTCGCACCGCGGCTCGTTGCTGTGCCTGCCCGACGGCATCTGGGCCTGGCCGGTAGTGTCGCCCGCCGAATTGACGGAAGCGTCGCTGGCGCAGGTCTTCGCCCGCGCCGAAAATCTCGATTTTTTCGTCCTTGGCACCGGCGCTGCGCCTTGGCTCATGCCGCAGCCTTTGCGAACGCGGTTTCGCGACGCCCACATTTCGGCCGATACCATGGCCACCGGCCCGGCGGTGCGCACCTATAACGTGATGCTGATGGAGAACCGCCGCGTCGGTGCCGGCCTGATCGCGATCGAGTGATGATAAGCTCGCCGTCATGCAGGATGCCTTCGCCTATTGCGCAGAGCTGGTCCGGACCGCCGATCGCGACCGCTTTCTCAGCGCGTTGTTCGCACCGGCGGAGCATCGCGGCGCGCTGCACGCGCTCTACGCCTTCAACGTCGAGGTGGTGCGGGTGCGCGAAGTGGCGCGCGAGCCGCTGCCCGGCGAAATCCGCCTGCAATGGTGGAGCGAAGTGGTCAACGGCGAACGGGCCGAGGAGGCCGCCGCCAATCCTGTAGCCTCCGCGCTTCTCACTGTGATCGAGCGCCATCGGCTGGCGGTGCCGGTGCTGACGGCTCTGCTCGATGCCCGCTGCTTCGATCTCTACGACGACCCCATGGCGCGGCTTGCCGATCTTGAAGCCTACGGCCAGAAAACATCCTCGGCGCTGCTCGCGCTTGCGGCACAAATCCTTGCCGGCGGCGACGGGGAGGTGACGGAGCCGGTGGCAAATCCCGCCGGAATTGCCTACGCGATCGCCGGCCTCATTCGCGCATTCCCGCTGCACGCCGCGCGCCGGCAGCTCTACGTGCCGCTCGAACTGCTCGATCGTCACGGAGTCAAGCCGCAGGACATATTCGCCGGCCGATCCTCGAAAAATCTTCGCGCCGTGTTCGCGGACTTGCAGGATGTCGCGCGCCGCCACCTTCTTGCCGCCCACCAACAAATGGCGACGCTGCCCGACGCCGCATTGGCCGCGTTTCTCCCGGTCGCGCTGGTGCGGCCGGCGCTCGACCGCCTGGCGCGTTGCGATCCGGTTGCGCCCGCCGAGCTGTCGCCGTGGCGGCGGCAATGGCTGATCTGGCGTGCCGCGCGCAATCCGGCGCGCATCGCGGAGTAACAACTAACGAAGATTGGCGGAGATGAGCAATTGTTGTATATATGCCCAACTTGGATCAACCGGAACGAGAATTGAAATCGAGAACGCTAATCTACGAAAAGGAGAAGCTCTGATGCTCGATCCAATCGTCAAGGTCTCCGAAACTTTACAGAGGCCAGGTAACGTCGCAGTCGAGATTTTAGATATTTCGTCGTCGGTAACGCCTCATGTCGGCGCGTCACGTATGACGCTGCCGCCGAATGCAACATCAAAGCTCGATCTGCATGATGCGGAAGAGATATGGTTTGTCGGTTCCGGAAACGGTGAATTCCATCTTGAGGACGAGGTGTTCAAGGTGGCCGCGCCTCAGGTTTTAGCTATCCCTAAACGGCACAAGCATCAAATAATCAACACCGGCCAATCGGCGCTGGTTATATATTCGATATGGTGGCCGGTGGGATGAATACTTTGCGACGTGACGATGCCGGCGTTTCAGATCTGTTGATCGTTGGAGCGGGTATTATCGGAATTATGACCGCTTGGCGGGCGCACGAGCGATATCCTGGCGGGCGAATTATCATTGTGGATGCAGGACAGGTTGGTGGCGTCGCTAGTTCAATGTCGGGCGGCCACTGTCAGCCTTTTGGCAGGACGGCTGAAATACGAGCCGCTGCCCAAAGCAGCATCCAGTTTTATCTCGATCTGCGTCGGCAATTTTCTGATCTGCCTTTCAAAGAAATGTCGTTGACAGCGATTGGTTCGCGGACGCGTTTAGAGACCCTGAAAGAATACTATATGAATCCGGCAGCCACGGTTCTCGATGAGGCCTCAACCAGAGATCACCTGCTGAAGATGGGCCTGCGTTCGCGGGAAAATCAATGTGCATTGGTGGGTATAGCGTCTTTTGTTGGGGATGTGGGCCAAGTTGTCAAATGTTTGAGCGATGATCTGCGATCGACGGGTTCCACCGAGGTTTGGACGTGCGTTAAGGTCACTCAGATCGAGAGAACAGAAGAGGGGCCGTACAAAGTTTCACTGTTGGATGGAAGGGTCTTGTTCAGTAGACAAATCGTCGTGGCCGCGGGAGCCTGTATTGCCGACGTGTTGTTGCCGAAGCCAATTGTGCCGCCGGACGTCAGAGTGAAAAAACTCGTCAGCGTTTTCGTGAAGTGCGAGTTGCCGGAAGACGCGCCTGGGATCTTCTGCGAAGACGAAGATGTGGGGTTTTTCCCGAGACCCTCCCTTAAAGGATGGTTGCTTTCAATCCGTTCACCCGTTTGGGAGCCGACGCCGGATCGTTTGGTGCTTGAAAAGGAAGACATGGACGTTGCCTTTGAGGTGTTGCGCACATATGCGCCGGACATGTTGGCACGCTGTGCTGGCGGATGGGTTTCGCACGAGCCGTTCACGGCCGACCGAGTTCCTCTCGTCAAGGCAGATGACAGCCTGCCAGGCTTGGCCGTGGTGGGAGCCTGTTCCGGATTTGGATTTCGCGTCAGTCCTGCGCTCGCCCAACTGGCGTTGAATGCTATAGGTTGGCCCAGCCACTAGACTATGATCCAATTCAATTGAATCGGATCATAGTCTAGAATTTTTGTTGGAGCATGATCTTATCCGAAAACCGGTATCCACTTTTCGGGATCATGCTCTAGGCGCTTCGAATCGATTTCCATTTTGCAATTTGATTGTTGATTTTTTCATGAGCCGGCGCCGACGGTACTTTGAGAACGGCCATCGATCGTTCTGTCGTTGGCCACGATGGCGCCGTTGGATTGGGATGACCCAGCGCGCTTAAAATGGACTCCGCGATAGACGGCGCGATCGGCCACAAGCAAACCGCAAAAGCGTGAAGAGCGGCGATCTGCCCTGCTTTATCCGGTGAGCGGCGAAGAGCAACTGACACCATATCGTCGAGCACGACGAAGGCGCGGCTCACTGAAAAATCGTAAGGCGATAAGTGGCGGCGCAGAGCGGCCATGGCGGTATAGAAGTGTTGCCAATCGGGCCCCGGCCGGCGACCTCGCTTCCGGCCAGGAAGGCAATCGTCCAATACGAACTGCCACCATGAGCCCCATCGCCCTGCTAAATCGTTTGCGCAAAACGCAGCGAACTCCGAACTGCTAAAGTTGGTCTGTGAGTATTCCGGCGCTGTTTTGCAAAGGTAGATGCGCGTGGCGTCGCTGCCATGTTTTTCGACAAAATCGTCCGCCCAAATTGCGTGGTTGCGGCTTGTCGAGAATTTCTTGCCCTCGAGCAGATAAAAATGATTCGCAATGTAGTGCGTCGGAAGCGCAACGTCGTAGCCTGCGCCGAGAAGAATTGCCGGGACCAATATCATCCCATTGAAAACATTATCGATGCCGTGCAGCACGATGTGCTCATCAAATTTCCTGTCGCTCGGCGCATCAGTCGCCGAAGGGACTCCCGGGCGTTCCAGGAAAGGGGCCGCGTTGATTGCTGCAGTTTCAAAAGGCGTAAAAACGACCATCTGCGGGAATTTATTTTGGTCTGGGCAAAGACCCCAATTGTTTCGATATAGCACAGGCAAACGATAGAGGGTCTTCTGTGCCAAGCGAATCCAAATTTCTGCTTGCCATGGGTGAATCCGGCGACTTGAGAGATGCGCGGACAATCGTGACCGCAGAGTTTCGAGTTTAAGGACTGGTCTGTGTATATGAGCCCGCGACAACTGGCCGGATCGAAATCGGCTTTGGGGCTCCGACAGATCGGTGCACCGGTTTGGGAGTCCGCAGTTCTCGCAGCCATTGCCGCCGGTCATTACGCCGCAGTGTGGACAGTGGCCCTGCACAAACGCCTCGTACGCCTCGAGATTTTGATCCGTGAGGATCAAGGCATCGTCGTCGCAGGTTGTAATGAAACCGTTGTTCTTCAGGCGAGTTAGAAGCTGGCGCACCAATTCCAATAATTCGCCTCCGTCGGGTTGTGCGGGGCGCCATAGCCGGTCCCAACGGATTTGTGCGGATGTCCATGTGCGGACAATCCCATCGCCAATTTCTCGGACGAGGGCGTCGACCGGACGACCTCGTGTTATCGCGTTGACAACGGCGTAGGTTTGGTAGTCGTCCAGACCCAGTTGGACATGCACATCCCAGCCCATCAGTGCGCTGGCGCGGGCCAGCACGTCGGCTCTTATATAGGGACCGGACAGATGGCCGAGGTGCAACCCGCCATTGGGAGTGGGCCGGGATACGGTGATGACGCGGCGGCGCTTTGGCTGCAATGGAATACCGCATGCCGGTTCGGCAAGATGGGCACTTTACCGGGAATTATCTTGCCTGGGACACCGTGAGGTAGCAAGACCTTCGCGGCTGTTTGCGAAGATTCTGAAAATAAGTATTTGAAATCATACAGTTATGGTATTCTTCCGGGATTCGATTTGTAATGGAACTACTTGACACTTCGCGCATATGCATGTATATAGGTGCTCCCTATACACCTAAGCCCTCAGGAGGGTTTGCTATGAGCGACCAAGAGAACATGGTTCTGCGGAGCGTTTTCCTGCCACCCGAACTCGATGACACTTTGCGGCGGCTTGCCTACGAAGGCAACTGCAGCAAGGGCGAATTGATTCGTGCGGCGGTGCAAACCTGGGTACATGATCACAACCATCAAGAAGACGCAGCGTGAGGTTAAGTGATTGCCTCACGCCACATGTGCTCTGTTCACCAGACGGGTGAGGCGTCACTTTTTTCTATAGTATTTTTTCAATATGGCGTCGGACATATTGCCCAAGCAGCTCAAGTTGGGAAACCCTGGGCCTTGCGCAACTCCAGCGATCATCGGCACGTGACATTTTTGGCGTAAAAAGGATTCATTTATTGAAAGATCGCTTTCAATAGTCGTCTCGATGTCGGCTTTACTGCCTAGCAGGGCTTGTTTGTAGTCCTCTTGGAACAGATCCGTGAACCAGAAAGATTCAAAGCCCAGCGCGATGACAACGAGTTGTGCTTCGAAAGGTCGACCGGATTGCGGCGTCAGCACGACGTCGCCATACGAATTAGGCGCAATAGATACTATCTCGGCTGATCGATGGATGACGTTTGCCGCGCGCGCGAGCTTTTGAACAGCGTTCGGAGAGAAAACGCCGCGGTCGCCGCGATTGATGACTTCACGTCGAACCCGCTCCGGCAACTCACGCCACGTGTCGGTGTCCCTAAACATCCTATTCTCGTAATAGCCCTCGCCTCTAGAAAATATGGTGCCGCTTCGAGTGATAATTCTCACCTCGACGTCACTCCGCAACCCTACCATGTGGCTCGCGATGGACGCGGCTGTTTCTCCTCCGCCGACAACAACGATCAACCCGCCGGTTTCCAGCCTGGGGCTGCGCGGTCTGACATCAAGAGGCGCGATCTGTTTTGTGTCGCGAAGCACCTGGAAGTTTGACCAGTAGTCCTGGCCATTCAGAATACGCTGGCAACCGGGCGTAATCTGTATAGTGCCGTGTTTGGGCGTTCCTGGCCCGGTGATAACAACGGCCTGACAATCCAATTTTTGAGGCTGGCCCGAACTGACAATATGTACCGTCCAGCCGTGTTTTGTTTCTTCCAGACGATGGACCGTTCCGATTATTGTTTCAGCCTCCGCTTTTTTGATGACCCAGGCTATGTATTGGGCCCAATGTTTATGCGTTGGAGGTGGCCGGCCGCGGTCCAGCCAATCGGCGTAGTACGCTCGTTCGGACATTTCAAAAGTGATGAACGCGCACCAAGAAAAATTGGAATACATGAAGCGCGCAATTGAATGACCCTTGTCGCCCTCGAACAAGGTCCAGTACGGAAAGCCTACGTCCTTCTCGGGTGGAGTTCCCAGAGATTGCTCTCCATCCGTAAAGCCATATTCGCCGGTCCAATGTGCGGCAGCCTCATGTTGTTCGATGATAACGATGGGTGGACAGCTAAAATTATTTTCTACGAGCGCCATGCGTTTCGCGGCGAGTGCCGCGGCTTTCGGGCCAGCTCCTATGACTGCGATAGGTAAATCGCTCAGGTCAGCCACCGTTAAAACCTCTTAGCCGGCCAACCTTTGCGTTGGCGTGGACGCCTTGATTGGCTTTGAGTGCAAATACTTATCCTCAGCCGCAACAATTCACGCCCGATACGGACCGCGAACGGCCTGTTCGAATGTGTGCCAGCAAACAACGCAAAAACTCAACCGATGCCGTGCGCAGCGTGCCTCAACCCCATGGATTATCATGAGAGTATATCCTAGAGAGGGACTACGCAATATATTCTACCATACATTGTGCGCCCGGTCTTGCTGTCATCGATCCTGTTCCGCTGGGACCAGCTCTGTCTGATGGGCGAGGCAGGTCTCAGAACGCGAAGCGATCGCGCAGATTGCGCCGCTCCGACACGATCCGTCCGACGATGGCGCGCTCGGCATCGGTCTTGATCAAAGGCGCGATAAGGTCGAGCTGGTTCATGGCGACGAGCTCGAGAATTTCGCTGCGCACCTCGCCTTGCGGATCGCGCGGCAAGGCATCGACGACTTGCAGATGCTCGGGGCCCTTGGGGCCGAGGAAGTCGAGCAGCTCGCGGTCGGTCGCGCTGCCCTCGACGAACGCGTAAAGACCGGTGCCGGCGCGGCGGTCCGGAAATGGTACGACGGCCACGTCGTTGACCTGCGGGTGCGTGCGCAGGCGGGCGGCGATCTCGGGCGCCTCGCGCACGAAACGCAGGCCGCGGCCTTCACGGTCGGTGACGTTGAGCCCGCGCGTGATGGCGTAATAAATCTTCTTGCCGGTCGCCATCCACGCCCGGGTGATAAAGCTCTTGCGCGCGAGCACGCGGCGTTCGGCGGCGGTGAGGGCTTCGGGCGCGTAGCGGCGCTTGTGTTTCAAAAGATGCCGCAAATCCTCGTAGCGCGCGATGCGGAACAGCACACTGTCGCGGCGGAAGCAGGAAGCGAGCTGGAAATCGGTCAGATAGGCGCGGCCGCCGCCGTAGAGCCAGTTTTGCTCTTTGGCGAGATCGTTGTGACTTATTCCGGCACGATGCAGCGTGCGCAGCGCCGCCTTGGCGGAACGAAAATAACCGGCATCGCCGTGGGGCTTGGCGATATGGAGCGGCACGCCATCGATCCAACCGCGCACCAGCGCCTGCCGTCCGGCAAACAACAGCCGCGGCGCGATGCCGAGTTGGCCCGCGGTAGCGAGCGCGCGGCGTTCGCGCCGAAATAGCAGGATCGCCAGACCGCGGCTCCACCACGGCACCTGATCGAGCCGGCGCAGCACCGCATCGACCTCACCGCTATCCGTCTGAAAGCGGCCGCGCTCGACGGTCGAAAACACGTCGCGCTTGAGCACCACGCCGCTCTGCCAACGTCCGCCAAGTTCCGCCGGTTCGTCGCCTGCGATCATGCTCATCCGTCTAGCACAACACCGGCTTCACTCGGCAGCGTGCGGCAGGGCCCCGCCAATCCAGGCCTCTAGATCCGCCAGCGCACGCGTGCATAAGGCGCGTTTCTTGCCGGAATTTCTCGGACCCAGCCCGCCGTCAGCGACTGCCCTCGCAGCCCGCGGCGGATCGAAGCCGAGCGGCGGCAACAGGCCGAAATTGATGTTCATGGGCTGGAACGAACGCGGCCCTTTGTCGATGGTTTCGATATGACCGCCGGTGATGTGGCCGATGAGCGCGCCATGCGCTGTGGTCGGCGGCGGTAGCGCAGGCGTCTCGCCGAGCCGTTCCGCCGCGGCGAAGCGGCCGGCCAAAAGCCCGATCGCCGCCGATTCGACATAGCCCTCGCAGCCGGTGATCTGGCCGGCAAAACGCAGCCGTGGCGCCGTCTTGAGCCGCAGCGTTACGTCGAGCAGTTTCGGCGAATCCAGGAACGTGTTGCGATGCAGGCCGCCAAGGCGAGCGAACTCGGCATTGCCGAGGCCGGGGATGGTGCGAAAAATCCGTGTCTGCTCGCCGTGTTTCAGCTTGGTCTGAAAGCCCACCATGTTGAACAAGGTGCCGAGCTTGTTGTCCTGGCGCAGTTGCACCACGGCATAGGGTTTTTGTGTCGGCCGATGCGAGTCGGTGAGGCCGAACGGCTTCATCGGTCCGTGGCGCAGGGTTTCACGGCCGCGCTCGGCCATGACCTCGATCGGCAGGCAGCCGTCGAAATAGGGCGTCGCTGCCTCGAAATCATGGAACGCGGTTTTCTCACCTGCAAGCAGCGCATCGACGAAGGCGTCGTATTGCGCGTGCGTCAGCGGGCAATTGATGTAATCGGCGCCGGTGCCGCCCGGCCCAATCTTGTCGTAGCGCGACTGAAACCAGACGACGTCGAAATCGATCGAGTCGCGGTGCACGATCGGCGCGATGGCGTCGAAGAAGGCGAGCGCAGCTTCGCCGGTCAGCCCGCGCAGCGCGTCGGCCAGCGCCGGCGAGGTCAGCGGGCCGGTGGCGATGATGACGTTGTCCCATTCGGTCGGCGGTTCGGGAATCTCCTCGCGGCGGATGTCGATGAGCGGCTCGCTTGCGAGCGCCGCGGTGATCGCCGAGGCAAAGCCGTCACGATCGACCGCGAGCGCGCCACCCGCCGGCAGCTTGTGGGCATCGGCGGTGTGCATCACCAGCGAGTTGAGCCGGCGCATCTCGGCATGGAGGAGGCCGATAGCGCTGCCGTCCGCGTCATCGGAGCGGAACGAGTTCGAGCAGACGAGCTCGGCGAATTGCCCCGTTTTATGCACGGCAGTCGCACGCACCGGACGCATCTCATGCAGCACCACGGGCACGCCGCGGCGCGCGATCTGCCAGGCGGCCTCGGAACCCGCAAGGCCGCCGCCGATCACGTGAATGGGGGGTAAGCTACGCATCAAGCTCCCAAAATAGGCCTCACGCGGGCAGCGAACGATGCGCGCGGAATTTTGTGACGGGCGGACGATCTAACACACGGGCGGTGTTAATACACCGGGCGGGCAGGCAAGGAAGCTCCAAATGCTGGAAGCGGTCAGGCCCAAAACGAGCGCAGCCGCGGCCACAGGCGGTTTCGACGTCGAGATTGTGTCGGTTGCGACCGCCAATCCGCCCTTCCAACTCAGCCAGGCCGAAGCCACCCGGCGCGCCAAAGAGATTTTCCCGCATCTCAAGGCTTTGTGGTCGCTCTACGATAACGCCGGCATCGAGCTTCGCTACAATTGCCAGCCGGTCGAGTGGTATCTCAAGCCGCACTCTTGGGAAGAACGCACCGCCATATTCCAAAAGCATGCGCTGGATCTCTTGGCCGAGGTGACGCTCAAGGCGACGGCGTCGGCCGGCGTCGAACTCGACGCGATCGACATTCTCGTCACCAATACGATCACCGGTCTCGCCATACCGAGCCTCGACGCAAAACTGTTCAATCGCCTCAAGCTCAAACCGACGGTGGAACGGCTGCCGATCTTCGGGCTCGGCTGTGGCGGCGGCGTCGCCGGTCTGGCGCGGGCAACGCGCCTGGCACACGCCACCGAGGGCGCGCATGTGCTGTTCCTCACTGTCGACCTGTGCAGCCTGTGCCTGCGCGTCAACGATCCGAGCCCGGCAATGTTCGTGTCCACCGCCTTGTTCGGCGACGGCGCAGCCGGCGTGCTGTTGCGCAATACGGCGGACGACGCGAGCGGCGGCCCGCGCATTCTCGCGGTCGGCGAATGGTGCTGGCCCGACACCGAGCACATCATGGGCTGGGATATCAAGGACGACGGTTTTGGCGTCGTGCTCAGTCCCGAACTGCCCTCGCTGATGCGCAAGGCGCTGGCGCCGGCGTTGCACGATTTCCTCGATCGCAACGGCTTTCGTCTGTCGGATTTCAACGGCTTCCTGTTCCATCCGGGGGGGCGCAAGCTGATCGAGACCATGCAGGAGGTGCTTGGCCTCGAGCGCAAGCAACTCGAACATTCGTGGGAGGTGTTGCGCGCTTACGGCAACATGTCGTCGGCGACCGCCTTGTTCGTGCTCGACCGGGCGCTGAAAGCTGGCGCCCGCGGCCCGCATCTGCTGGCGGCGTTCGGGCCGGGCTTTTCCGCTTATTTTGTCGCGGCCGATCTGTGATGGCGTTCGGCTCAGGCGCAATCCTTCTCGCTTACCTCACCGTGCAGCGACTGGCCGAGCTGTGGTGGGCGAAAGAGAACGAGGCGCGGCTCATGGCATCGGGCGGCATCGAATACGGCCATGCGCACTTGCCGCTGATGATCCTGTTCCATGCCGCGTGGCTGGCGGGGCTATGGCTGTTGGCCTATGACCGTCCGGTCGAGCCGTTCTTTCTCGTCCTGTTCGTCATCCTGCAGATGGCTCGATTTTGGGTGCTGGCAACGCTGGGCCGCCGCTGGACCATCCGCGTTATCGTCGTTCCTGGCGAACGGCTTGTTGCGCAGGGCCCGTACCGGCTGTTGCGCCATCCCAATTATGCGGTGGTGACCGGCGAGATTGCCGTGGTGCCGCTGGCGCTCGGCTTGCCGGCATATGCGCTGGTCTTCTCGGTTCTCAATGCGGGAATGCTGGCTATTCGCATCGCCGCCGAGAATGCCGCGCTCTTACGGACAAACCAGATTACACCGCGATGAAAGGCGTCTTGCGGCGGCGCAAGTGCATGCCGAAATAAGGTTTGCGGCGCGGTTGGCGGACCTTTCCGGCTCTGGTATAGCCCCCGCCAGCCGGTGCATCATTTGAATCGGCGATGAGGCTCGCATGGCTGTCGACGCAGATACGGTCCGCCGCGTCGCGCATCTGGCGCGGATCGCCGTTGCCGAAGACGAAGTGGCCGGACTTCAGGGCGAGCTCAATGCGATTCTGGCCTTCGTCGAGCAGCTCGGCGAGGTCAATGTCGAGGGTGTCGAGCCGATGACGTCGGTGACGCCGATGGCGATGAAAATGCGCGAGGATGAGGTGACCGACGGCGGTATCCCGGATGCCATCGTCGCAAATGCGCCGGCCCACGAAGATCACTTCTTCGTCGTTCCCAAGGTGGTGGAATAGTCATGTGCATGGCCTGTGAACAAGACGCCATGTGGCTCGCCTATCTCGAGAGCAAGGGATTGCTGAATCCCGATGATCCGGCTGCAGTGGAAAAGCTGTTTGCCGATTTCCCGATGCAGCCATTGCCGATGCAGGCCGATTGGGACGCGCCGACGCCGGAAGCGCCCGATACGGAGGCAAAGCCTGCGGCCAAAAACCCGTTTTCGTGTGACGATCCGACCAACGGATGACTGACCTCACCGCGCTGACGCTGGCGCAGGCGCGCGACGGCCTGCGTAAGAAGGAATTTTCCGCAACTGAATTGGCCGAGGCGTACCTCGCGGCGATCGAAAGCGCGCGCGCGCTCAACGCCTTTGTGCTGGAGACGCCGGAGCGCGCCCTCGACATGGCGCGCGCATCGGACGCGCAAATCGCGAAAGGGCAGGGCGGTCCGCTAGAGGGCTTGCCGCTCGGCATCAAGGATTTGTTCTGCACCGACGGTGTGCGCACGACAGCGTGCTCGCACATCCTGGAAAATTTCGTTCCGCCTTACGAATCGACCGTCACCTCCAATCTGTGGCGCGACGGCGCCGTCATGCTCGGCAAGCTCAATTGCGACGAATTCGCCATGGGCTCGTCGAACGAGACCTCGCATTTCGGTCCGGTGGTATCGCCGTGGCGCCGGCGCGACGCCGATACCAAGCTCGTGCCCGGCGGTTCCTCGGGCGGATCGGCGGCGGCAGTGGCCGCGCATCTGTGCGTCGGCGCCACTGGCACCGATACCGGCGGCTCGATCCGCCAGCCGGCAGCGTTCTGCGGCATCGTTGGACTAAAGCCCACCTACGGCCGCTGCTCGCGCTGGGGCATCGTTGCGTTCGCCTCCTCGCTCGACCAAGCCGGACCGTTTGCGCGCACCGTGCGCGATTGCGCGATCCTGCTGCGCTCGATGGCAGGTGCCGATCCAAAAGATACGACCTGCGTCGATCGGCCGGTGCCCGATTACGAGAAAGCTATCGGCGCCTCCGTGAAGGGCATGCGTATCGGCATTCCGAAGGAATACCGTGTGCCCGGCATGGCGGCGGAAATCGAGACGCTGTGGCAGCAGGGCGTGCAGTGGCTCAAGGAAGCCGGCGCGCAAACTGTCGATATCTCGCTGCCGATGACCAAATACGCGCTGCCGGCCTATTACATCGTGGCGCCGGCGGAAGCCTCGTCCAATCTCGCGCGCTACGACGGCGTGCGCTACGGGCTGCGCGTGCCGGGCCGCGATATCATCGACATGTACGAGCACACGCGCCGCGACGGTTTTGGCAAGGAAGTGTGCCGCCGCATCATGATCGGCACCTATGTGTTGTCGGCCGGATACTACGATGCCTATTACCTGCGCGCGCAAAAGGTGCGCACGCTGATCAAGCGCGATTTCGAGCGCTCTTTCGCCGACGGCATCGACGCCATCCTGACGCCGACGACGCCGTCCGCCGCATTCGGCATCGGCGAAAAGGGCCGCGCCGATCCGATCGAGATGTATCTCAACGACGTGTTCACGGTGACGGTGAACATGGCGGGGCTGCCGGGCATTTCCGTGCCAAGCGGTCTCGACGCGCAGGGCCTGCCGCTCGGGTTGCAACTGATCGGCCGGCCGTTCGAGGAGGAAACGCTGTTTGCGCTCGGATCGGTGATCGAGCAGCCGGCAGGACGTTTTCAGATTAAACCGTGGTGGCGCTAATATCGCTGACGCGATCCCGAGCCGGATCATGACGCCCTCGGAATTCAAGCGCGGCCTGTCGAGCAAGAAACCGCCGAGCGGGCTGTCGCCTGCACTTACCGCGCTGTGGTGGGCCGGCAACGATTCCTGGGACAAGGCGCATGACATCGTCATGAGCGAGGACAGCAAGGATTGCGCTTGGGTTCACGCCTATCTGCATCGGGTGGAAGGCGACGGCGATAATGCCCGTTATTGGTATCGCCAGGCGCGCCGCGAGCCGGCGACGGGTGAGCTTGGGTCGGAATGGGCTGCGATTGTTGCCGCGCTTTTGAAATCCGAGCGGCGCTGAACTCATGGCTGGAACGCTTGAGACAACGGCTGGTTTCGTCCGTGTCCAAGCTGGACAGGGTAGCCGCAAGGTGGCATCAAGCGGCCGTCAAGCATGCAAAATTGAGACGTGCGAGCGGCGATGAAAAACTTCCT
The DNA here is from genome assembly GCA_049584715.1 of Xanthobacteraceae bacterium. Taxonomy (GTDB): domain Bacteria; phylum Pseudomonadota; class Alphaproteobacteria; order Rhizobiales; family Xanthobacteraceae; genus BOG-931. The sequence continues at coordinate 720 of JBAUYI010000078.1, read as the reverse complement.
GCTGCGGTTTTTTACCTGGTGGAACGGCCAGACCTTCGGCACCCAGTTATGGACGAAGCGCTATGGCGAGTTCGTCGGCGACGACGAATTTGGCAATCGCTATTACCGGACCAAAGGCGGCAAGATCGATCCGACGCTCGGCCTCGAGCGGCGTTGGGTGATCTATAACGGCGTCGCCGAGGCGTCCCGCGTGCCGCCGAGCTGGCATGGCTGGCTGCATCACACTGTCGATATGCTTCCGACCGAGGACAAAACAGCACCGCACCCTTGGGAGAAGCCGCATCGGCCGAACCTGACAGGCACGCCGAACGCCCATCGCCCGACCGGATCGACCTTGGCACAGGGCCGCCGCCCGAAGGCGACCGGGGACTACAAGGCATGGTCTCCAGGTAATCAGTGATCCACTGATCCCTGGTTTTGCCTCATTCAAAATGTTAACCGGGCGGACCGGCCACCGCGCCTGACCCAGGCGCTCCCAAAATCGCAAGGTTTCATGCTCCGCATCGCCGCTATTGTGCTCGTGATCGGTGCAAGCCTTGCAGCAGGGCCTGCCGCAGCGCAGTTCGGCAATCAGCCACCGCCTCGGCCGCCCGGGGACATTCCCAACGGCGGGTTCCCGGCGCAGCCGCCGCCGCCTGGCCAACAATACTCGCCGCCGCCTGCCGCAGGGCCGCCGCCGTCCGGTATCCAGGCACAGCCGCTAGCACCGCCCCCAGGCGC
>JBAUYI010000077.1:0-2692 GCA_049584715.1 Xanthobacteraceae bacterium | reverse complement strand
CGTCCGGATTCGGCACCACGACCTGGCGGTCGAAGCGGCCGGGACGCAGCAGCGCCGGATCGAGCACGTCGGGCCGGTTGGTGGCGGCGATCAGGATGATGCCTTCGTTGGCTTCAAAGCCGTCCATCTCGACCAGCAACTGGTTGAGCGTCTGCTCGCGCTCATCATTGCCGCCACCGAGGCCGGCGCCGCGATGGCGGCCGACCGCGTCGATTTCGTCGATGAAGATGATGCAAGGCGCGTTCTTCTTGGCCTGCTCGAACATGTCGCGCACGCGCGAGGCGCCGACGCCGACGAACATCTCGACGAAGTCGGAGCCGGAAATGGTGAAGAACGGCACATTGGCTTCACCGGCGACCGCGCGCGCAATCAGCGTCTTGCCGGTGCCGGGCGGACCGACCAACAGCACGCCGCGTGGAATCTTGCCGCCGAGCCGCTGGAATTTTCCGGGATCGCGCAAGAATTCGACGATTTCCTGGAGATCTTGCTTGGCCTCGTCAACGCCGGCAACGTCCTCGAAGGTGACGCGGCCGTGCGCCTCGGTGAGAAGCTTTGCCCGCGACTTGCCGAAGCCGAGCGCCTTGCCGCCGGCGCCCTGCATCTGCCGCGACAGGAAGATCCACACCCCGATCAGCGCCACGAACGGCAGCCACGAGATCAGCAGCGAGACGAACCACGGCACGTTCTCGGTCTGCGGCCGCGCCTGAATCGAAACGCCCTTGTTGTAGAGACGCTGCACCAGCGTCGGGTCGCCCGGCGAATAGCTTTGGAAGGTACGTCCGTCGGTGAAGGTGCCGTGGATGTCCGGGCCCTGGATCAGCACGTCTTTGACGCGGCCGGTGTCGACGTCGTTGAGCAGCTCGGAGAACGAAATGTCCTGCGATGCCGGGCGCTGGCCGGGACTCTGAAACAACGTAAACAGCGCCAGCAACAAGAGGACGATGATCACCCAAAGGGCGAAATTGCGCAGATTGGCGTTCATCTCAAGTCCTTGACCCGCGAATCCGCGGCGCCGGAGCATACTACTTGCCAGCAAATCGTGGCGGCTTCACGTCCCCGATACCCCCGGCAATGTAGGGTTCGACATGCCCCCTGCCAAGAACCCGAGAATGGCCAATCGATCGATTATAGGCCTATTTCGTAAAGCGGCTCTTGCCTTGACCGCGCATGGCTAACCTGCGCCTTACGGGTGCGCGCTCGACCGTCAGATAGTCACGGTCAAGCGTAATAAGCGCTCCCGCAAGGGTGCGACGCAGGCGGGAGCGCGCTTGCCGCAACGCCTCGTAGAGGCTTTCGAGCTTGGCGAGCTCGACCGGACCTTCATCCCCGGTATGCGCGACCGCGGCGCCGAGCAGGCGTAAACCCACTTCGGCGGGCAAGCCGGCGAATGCCGCGGTCGCGAACACGATCGGTCCGTGCTGCGGCCACGGCGGCGGCGCCAGCGCAGACCGTGCCGCGCGCACAGCGAATTGGATGGTCGATTCGGCGCGCCGCAACCGCGCCGCAAGCCGCGCCAAGCCGCGCGCGTCGAGGCCTTCGCGTGCCAGCGCCGGCATCAGGGTACGCAGCCGCGCGCGGGTAAAACGCGGATCGTGATTGCTCGGGTCTTCGGCATAGGCGATACGCGCAGCCGCCAAGGTCGCGACGAGCCGCGCCTTGGGAAGATGCAGAAGCGGACGCACCAGAAAAATCTCGCGCACGCCATTGAGCGGCAGCGGCGCCGCATGCGCCATGCCGGTGAGCCCGAACAGCCCGCTGCCGCGGGCGAGGCGGAACAGCACGGTCTCGGCCTGGTCGTCCAGCGTATGCGCGGTGAGGATATGGGCAAAGCGCGCGCGCGTGGCGACTTGGGCGAGCAACGCATAGCGCGCGTAACGCGCCGCCTCCTGCAGACCGGTTCGCGGTTTTCGGCCGCGCCAGCGCAGCGTGCGATGCGGCACGCCGAGGCGGCGCGCGAGCTCTTTCACCATGGCGGCTTCGCGCGCCGCTTGCGGCCGCAAGCCGTGATCGATGGTGACGGCGATGAGTTTTGGCGCGCGCTTGAGCCGCTTCGCCCAGCGCGCCGCGAGCACCAGCAGTGCCGTGGAATCCGGGCCGCCCGACACCGCGAGCACCAGACCGGGCAAGCCTTCGAGACCACGAAACAGCGCGTTCGCTTCGCCGTCGCCAACGCTTCCGTCAGCAGTGGGCACGCTTCTGTTCCCGGTCGACGTTTTGCTTCACGCTCACCGAGGCGCGCGGATATTTGCGCAGCACCTCGCCGAGCGAAGCGCAGGCCGCTTCCTTTTCGCCGAGCGCCGCAAGCGACATGCCGAGCCGCAACAGCGCGTCGGGCGCCCGCGCGGCGGTGTCGTACTTCGTCGACACGGCGAGGAAGGCTTCCGCGGCGTCGCGATAGCGCTGGCTCTGGAACAAGGCTTCGCCCATCCAGAATTGCGCGTCGGGCGCCAGGCGATCGCTCGGATATTGGCGCAGGAAATTCGCGAACTCCTCCGCGGCGGGACCATAATCTTTGTGCTGCAGATAGCCGTAAGCGAGATCGAATTCGTCCTTGGGCGAATTGCCCGGCGGTAAGGTCGCCTGCATGGCGCCGGTGCCGCTCGGATTGCTCGGTGGCGGCGGCGGCAAGGCACCGCCCGGCGCGGCACCACCCGGCGGCAGCGGTGGTGGTGGCGGCGCGGAGACCCTGGAC
>JBAUYI010000076.1:0-8585 GCA_049584715.1 Xanthobacteraceae bacterium | reverse complement strand
GTCTCCAAAAGGCTCTTCAAGCTGGACAGAATGATCGGCCAGCCGCCCGAGACCTTTTCGATGAATTCCGAGCCGGGGCGCGGCATCTCGTGGGTGACGGTCAATTTGACCATCTCGCCCTGCGGTTCAAGCAGATAAGTCAGGCGCGAAAAGCCTTCCGCCTTCAGCTCCGGCACGAATTCATTGCGCCACGACAGGACCAGGCGCCGCGGGGAATCGATTTCGAGCACCTCGCCGGCGTCGCCGACCCGGCCGTCCGGGATCATGAGCTTCCAGGAACTGCCGACTTTCCAATCGCAGTCTTGCGTGGTGGCAGCCCAGAATTGCCGCGTGAACTCCGGCTCGATCAGCGCCTGCCACAGCTTCTGCGGCGTGGTGCGGATGTAGGTCACATAGACGAACGTCGAATTTTTGGCGGCGTCGGTCATGCGCCGGCCTCCGCTGCAGCGGCGGCACAGCTCTTGTCATCGATGTCGCTCGTGGACAACCCGAGCGCCCGACCCGTCTCCAGGAAACTCTTCAGACTCGACAGCACCGCCGGCCAGCCCCTGCTGATGCCCTCGAAAGCTTTGCTGCCTTCGTCGAAATCGTCGTGCACGACGGTGAGTCGCACCTGGCCTTTGAGCGGCGTCAGGTCGAACGTGACGCGCGACAGCCGCTCGTGCTTGTCGTTGTCGTGTTGCGGGCGCCACGTACAGGCGAGCCGCCGCGGCGGATCGCTTTCAAGAATGACGCCTTTGTCGAAATCCTCGCCGCCGGGATTTCTGGCAATGAAGGACGCGCCGGCCTTGCCGCTGGCGTTCACCCGGTAGCCGAACCAATATTTCTCGGTCTGCTCGGGGTCGGTCAGCGCCTGCCACACCTTGTCGGGCGTCGAGGCGATATAGATCACATAGACGAATTTCGGCTTGTCACTCATCACCCGTCTCCAACGCTTGCTTCATGTCGCTCAGCGCCTGCAGGCGGGAGCGTTCGAATTTCCCGATCCAGCGCTCGGCGATCTCGTGGATCGGCACCGGATTGAGGTAGTGCAGCTTCTCGCGGCCGCGGCGCACGGTCGCGACCAGGTTGGCCTCCTCCAGCAAGGCCAGATGCTTGCTCACCGCCTGCCGCGTCATGTCGAGACGCGCACAGAGCTCGCCCAGCGTCTGCCCGTTCTCCGCGCGCAACCGGTCGAGCAGTTCCCGCCTGCTCGCATCGGCCAGCGCCTTGAACACTGCATCCATGGCAACAATATGCAACCATTTAGTTGCCTGTCAAGCCGAATGAATGGGCATGGCATTCGCCTGCTCTGGCCGGTCAACGATTGGCGAGAGGCTTTGCCGCCCGATGCATTGTCCCGCGCCGCGTACGGGACGAGCCCGCCGCGGCATGATGAACGGCTGCGTTGGAATCCGGCGCGGCAATCGAATAACGATAGGGACTGTCGCCGCCCATCTCGAAATCGCGAGCTTGCGCGACCACGCTGACGGCCATCGCGAGTGCGATACCGCATAACAGGCTTAGGCCACGGCTCACGTTTCCGGAGCCTCCTCGATCGGATCGTAGCGCTTGGCGTCATGCCCGAGCAGGTTCCAGGATTGCTGCATATGCGGCGGCAGCGGCGCGGTGACGTCGATCACGCCGCCGCGCGGATGCGGCACCGCGATGCGGCGCGCCAGCAGATGCAGCTTGTTCTGCATGCCGCCGGGCAGCTCCCAGTTTTCGCGGGCAAAATATTTCGGATCGCCGACGATCGGATGGCCGATATGATCCATATGCGCGCGCAATTGATGGGTGCGCCCGGTCACGGGTTTGAGCGAAATCCACGACAGCAGCGGTCCCGACGTGTCCACGACCGCGTAATAGGTCACCGCGTGGCTGGCGCCCTTGTCGCCATGCTGCGCGATACGCATGATCGATTCGTCGTCGCGCTCCTCCTTGGCCAGAAATGTCGAGATGCGGCCTTGCGGCACCTTGGGCACGCCGGCGACCAGCGCCCAATAGACTTTCCGCGCCGAGCGGGAGCGAAATGTTTTCGCCAAGGCCGACGCGGCGAACCGTGTCTTGGCGACCAGAAGGCAGCCGGCGGTATCCTTGTCGAGCCGGTGCACGAGGCGCGGCCGCTGGCCGTGGGCATCGCGCAAGACTTCGAGCATGCCGTCGAGATGGCGCGTGGTGCCGGAGCCGCCCTGCACCGCAAGCCCCATCGGCTTGTTGAACACCAGCACGTCGGCATCTTCGTAAAGCGTGATGGATTTCAGGAATTCGCGGGTCTTCTCGTCGGCCTCGTCGCCGGGCGCCCGCGGTTTTGGCTGATCGAGACGCAGCGGCGGGATGCGCACGGTCTGCCCGGCCTCAAGCCGGTTTTTCGGCTCGGTGCGCTTGCCGTTGACCCGCACCTCGCCTTTACGGATGACGCGCTGGATGTGGGAAAAGCTCAAACCCGGAAACCGCGCCTCGAAAAACCGGTCGACCCGCATGCCGGCTTCGTCGGGCGTGACGGAAACATTCTGCACGCTGGTCGGCAACGGAGCCGGCGCAATTTTCTGTTCCCCGTCATCCGAAGGTGTGCGCTGCGGGCGCGCCTCGGAGGACGAGCGGCCACCTGATTTCGGGCCATGCCCGAATTCGAGTTTACCCGAATTCGGTTTTCGAAATGCCGGGTCGGCGGCAGCCGACTTGGCGCGCCGCTGCGCCCGTGCCTCGGGATGACGTTGAGCAAAACGCTTGCTATGCCGCGAGCCGGCTTTTTGCCGTCCGCCGCCCGGCTGACGTGGTCCACGACTGCCTCTCAATTGCTGCTCCGCTCGCGCCGCAATTTTGCCCAGTATTCGAGGCGCTTGCGGATTTCGCGTTCAAAACCGCGCTCGGGAGGATCGTAGAATTGCAGTCGTCCGAGCGACTCGGGGAAATAGTCCTGGCCAGAGAATGCCTCATCGGCATCGTGGTCGTATTCGTAGCCGGAGCCGTAGCCTTCGGTCTTCATCAGCTTGGTCGGCGCGTTGAGGATGTGCTTGGGCGGCAAGAGCGAGCCCGCTTCCTTGGCGGTGCGCATGGCGGCGCCGAACGCCATGTAGGTGGCGTTCGATTTCGGCGCCGTGGCGATGTATATCACGGCCTCGGCAATGGCGAGTTCGCCTTCGGGCGAGCCCAAGAAATCGTAAGCGTCCTTGGCCGCATTGGCGATGACCAGCGCTTGCGGATCGGCGAGGCCGATGTCTTCCACCGCCATGCGCACGACGCGGCGCGCCAGGTAAAGCGGGTCCTCGCCGGCGTCGAGCATGCGGCAGAGATAGTATAGCGCCGCGTCGGCATCGGAGCCGCGCACCGATTTGTGCAGCGCGCTGATGAGATTGTAGTGGCCGTCCTGTTTCTTGTCGTAGATCGGCGCCCGGCGCTGTACGACTTCCTGGAGCGCCGCGGCATCGAAAGTCTCAGCCCCGCGCGCCGCGCGCCAGACCTCCTCCGTCAACGTCAACGCCGCGCGGCCGTCGCCGTCGGCCATGCGGATCAGCGAGGCTCGGGCCTCGTCGTCGAGCGGCAGCTTTTTGCCCTCGATCTCCTCGGCGCGCGCCAAGAGCTTTTCGATCGCCGCGGCGTCGAGCGGCTTGAACACCAGAACCCGCGCGCGGGATAGCAGCGGCGCGATCAGCTCGAACGACGGGTTTTCGGTGGTCGCGCCGACCAGCACGATGGTGCCGTCCTCGACCACGGGAAGGAAGGAATCCTGCTGGGCGCGATTGAAGCGGTGGATCTCATCGACGAACAGCAGCGTGCCCTGCCCGGTCTCGCGACGCAGCCGCGCGGCATCGAACACCTTCTTGAGATCGGCGACGCCGGAGAAGATCGCCGAGATCTGCTCGAAATAGAGGTCCGTGGCCCGCGCCAACAGCCGCGCCACCGTGGTCTTGCCGGTGCCGGGCGGCCCCCAAAAAATCAGCGAGCCGAGCGAGCGCGTCTCCAGCATGCGGGTGAGCGCGCCATCGGGCCCGAGCAGATGGTCTTGTCCTACGACGTCGGCAAGCTTATCCGGACGCAGCTTGTCGGCAAGCGGCCGCGGCGCATCGCGGTCGAGACCGCTTGCGGCGAAGAGACTCGGACCCTTGGCTTTGGGACGCGAGGGCATTTGTTTGTTGTCCTTTCCCTCACCTTTAAACGCGTAGGCTTATCCGCTGAACGTCACCGATATCTGCTGCCCGCCGCGCTGGATCGTCACGCGCCATTGCCGGCTGCTGGTACTGGTGACGCGCTCCAGATCGGCCGACTTGGCGATCTTCTGGTTGTTCACCGAGACCACGACGTCGCCTTTCTGGAATCCGACCGATTGCGCCGCCGAGCCGTCGGCGATGGCGGTGATGACGACGCCTTCGGTCTGCGGATCGAGGCGGAGCTCATCGGCCAAGGCCGGCGACAGGTTCGCCACCGTGGCGCCGAGGAACGGCGACTGGCCCTTGATCTGCACTTCGTTGCGCGGCGTGTCGGGCAGGCTCTGCAACGCCACCGAGACGACCGTGTCTTTGCCCTGGCGCAGGAGACCGACCTTCGCGGTGCCGCCGAGCGGCTTGGTGGCGAAACGGTAGTCGAAGGCATTGGGATCTTCGATCTCCACCCCATCGACGGTGACGATCAGATCGCCGGTCTTGATGCCGGCCTTGGCGGCGGGGCCGTCGGCGGCGACATTGGCGACCAGCGCTCCGCTCGGGCGCTTGAGCCCGAGGCTCTCGGCGATCTCCGGGGTGACCTCTTGCAGCTTGGCGCCGAGCCACGGCCGCTTGACCAGGCCGCTGCCGCCCTCCGCCGACGTGACGACAACCCGCACCATGTTGGCGGGAATGGCGAAACCGATGCCTTGCGAACCGCCGGAGCGCGAATAGATCGCCGAATTGATGCCGACCAGGCGGCCGTTCATATCGACCAGCGCGCCGCCGGAATTGCCGGGATTGATGGCGGCATCGGTCTGGATGAAGAACTGATAATCGCTGATGCCGACCTGGGTGCGCGCCACCGCCGAGACGATGCCGTGGGTCACGGTCTGGCCGACGCCGAACGGATCGCCGATCGCCAGCACCACGTCGCCGACCTGCAGCTCGTCGGAATTGGCGAATTCCAATGTCGGAAAGCGCTCGCTCGAGCCCTTGATGCGCAGCACGGCGAGATCGCTGCGCTGGTCCTTCAACACGATGTCGGCTGCGAATTCGCGCTTGTCGGCCAGCGCGATCTTGACGTCGCTGGCGCCCTCGATGACGTGGTAATTGGTGACGATGAGGCCCGATGCGTCGACCAGGACGCCGGAGCCGAGCGAGCGCTGCACCATCTCCCGCGGCATGCCGCCGCCGCCGAAGAACTGGCGGAAGAACGGATCGGCCATGAACGGGTTCTGGTTCTCGACCACGTGGCTGGCATAGACGTTGACCACCGCCGGCGCCACGCGCTGTACCACCGGAGCATAGGACAGCTGGAGCTGAGCCGACGACGCCGGCACCTGGCGCTGCTGGGCGCCGGCGGGCGCCACCAGCGCCGCAACCAGGACAACGGCCGCAGCCGAGATAGCCGAAATGGGCAGACGCCGCATGCAAAAACCCCGATTCAATGCGGTTTCATATAGGCACCAAACCGGGGCTTTAGAAGGGCATTTTTACCAGGGATCAGGAAGCAGGGATCAGGGATCAGGCAAAAACTATCTTGATCCCCGATTGCTGATCCCTGATCCCTGATTACCGATCCCTGACACCCTCACTCTTTCGGCGGCAGCGTGCGCACCCAGGCGATGACGGCGTCGAGATCGGCGTCGGTCATGTGGGCGTAATACTGATAGCCCATCGGACCTTTAAGCTTGTTGCCGTCCTTGTCGATGCCCGTCGTGATGGCGCGCTTGACCTCGGCGTCGGTCCAATCGCCGATGCCCTTGGTCTTGCTCGAGGTGATATTGCGCGAGATCGACACGCCCCAGGGGCCTGGGAATTCGCGGCCGCCCTTGCCGAGCGAGTTTTGGAAATCGACCGGCCCGTTCACCATCGGCGTGTGGCACTCCATGCAATGGCCGATGGTCGCGAGGTAGAAGCCGCGCTTGAGCTTGTCGTTGAGGTCGGCAGCCGGCATCGGCTTTTCCGCGCCGGGGAAAATCTGGCGCGGTATTGCGATCTTGTAGATCGGGTCGGGCACCTTGTTCTTGACCGGCGCGAGGGTGTGCAGATAGGCGACGATCGCATCGAGATCGCTGGGCTGCAGGATGCCGTAAAAACCCGTCGGCATCACCACCGCGAGCGGCGTCCCGTGGGGCATCACGCCATCGAGCAGAGCCTTCTTGAGATCGGCATCGCTCCACGCGCCGATGCCGGTCTCCTTGTCGGGGGTGATGTTCGGCGCGGTGACGTCGAACGGCGGCTCGTTGAAGCGTAGCCCGCCGGAAAAATCCTTGCCCGCGACCACGTCCGGCGGACCCTTGGGCGAATGGCAGTTGGCGCAGGTCATGATGGTGTTGACGAGATACGCGCCGCGCTCGACCGGCGTGTCGGCGTATGCCCCGCCGACGAGTGCCAGCGTGGCAAAAGTGAATGTTGCAAACCGCAGCATGATGCCCCTTCCCCGATTCCTGATTCCCGCGCCCGGATTATTATGGCAGCGCGCGCCGGCCGCCAACCAAACCTGCGTTGTGTGCGCAAATGTCTCGTCTTGCAGATATGGCACGCAACAAAAAGGGCAGCATCGCTGCCCTCAATGAAGGTCGTATTTCGGTAGCTCTACGCCGCGGCGGGAGCGGATTCTTCGGCTCGCGCCTGAACGGGACCGGAATCCTTACCCTTGGCCTCGACGTCGCGATCGACGAACTCGATCACCGCGACAGGGGCGGAATCGCCGTAGCGGAAGCCGGCCTTCATGACGCGGGTATAGCCGCCGTCGCGGTCTTTGTAGCGCGGGCCGATTACCTCGAACAGTTTCTTGACCATGGCGAGGTCGCGCATCTGCGCGATCGCCTGGCGGCGCGCATGCAGGTCGCCGCGCTTGCCGAGCGTGACCAGCTTCTCGACGATCGGACGCAAATCCTTCGCCTTGGGCAGCGTCGTCGTGATCTGCTCGTGCTTGATCAGCGACGCGCACAGGTTCGCCAGCATCGCTTTGCGATGATCCGAGCGACGGCTGAACTTGCGGTGGGTCTTGGCGTGACGCATTTCCCGACTCCAGATGACGGACGACGGACGACAGATGAAAGAGGATTGCTATCCGTCCTCTGTCATCCGTCGTCCGTCCTTCGTTCAGTAATGATCCTCAAAGCGCTTGGCGAGCTCTTCGATATTCTCCGGCGGCCAGCCGGGGACTTCCATGCCGAGGTGCAGGCCCATCTGCACCAGCACTTCCTTGATCTCGTTGAGCGACTTCCTGCCGAAATTCGGCGTGCGCAGCATCTCGGCTTCGGTCTTCTGCACGAGATCGCCGATATAGACGATGTTGTCGTTCTTCAGGCAGTTCGCCGAACGCACCGACAGTTCGAGCTCGTCGACCTTCTTGAGGAAGGCCGGGTTGAAGGCAAGATCGGGGATGGTCTCGCGCGCGGTCTCACGCTTGGGCTCCTCGAAATTGACGAACACGTTGAGCTGGTCTTGGAGGATGCGCGCCGCATAGGCGAGCGAGTCCTCGGGCGTGACCGCGCCGTTGGTCTCGATCGTCAGCGTCAGCTTGTCGTAGTCGAGGATCTGGCCTTCGCGGGTGTTTTCCACCTTGTAGGAGACCTTGCGCACCGGCGAATAGAGACTGTCGACCGGGATGAGGCCGATCGGCGCGTCCTCCGGACGGTTGCGCTCAGCCGGCACGTAGCCCTTGCCGGTATTGACCGTGAATTCCATGCGGATCTCGGCGCCCTCGTCGAGCGTGCACAGCACCAGATCGGGATTGAGCACCACGACGTCGCCGACGGTCTGGATGTCGCTTGCCGTCACCGTGCCCGGGCCCTGCTTCTTCACCACCATGCGCTTGGGGCCGTCGCCCTGCATCTTGATGGCGATGTCCTTGATGTTGAGCACGATGTCGGTCACGTCCTCGCGGACGCCTGCGATCGAGGAGAACTCGTGCAGCACGCCGTCGATGTGCACCGATTGCACCGCGGCGCCCTGCAGCGACGACAGCAGAATGCGCCGCAGCGCATTGCCGAGCGTCACGCCAAAACCGCGTTCGAGCGGCTCGGCGACCACGGTCGCCGAACGGCGCGTATCGCCGCCCGGGCTGACCTGCAGCTTGCTGGGCCTGATCAGTTCCTGCCAATTCTTTTGGATCGTCACGTTGTCACCCATCGCGTTGAGCGGCACGATCATGTCGCGCACCCCACTGCGCTCCGTGGGGGCATAATTGGTGTCATGTTCGAGCGGATGTTCCACATGTTCCATAAACCGGATGTCCTATACGCGCCGCCGCTTGCGCGGGCGGCAGCCATTGTGCGGGATCGGCGTCACGTCGCGGATCGACGTGATGGTGAAGCCCGCGGCCTGCAACGAACGCAGCGCCGATTCACGGCCGGAGCCTGGACCGGCGACTTCGACTTCGAGCGTGCGCATGCCGTGCTCCTGCGCCTTCTTGGCGGCGTCTTCGGCGGCAACCTGCGCCGCATACGG
>JBAUYI010000075.1:0-8541 GCA_049584715.1 Xanthobacteraceae bacterium | reverse complement strand
CGCAAATACCGGGGCGGTTGGTGACCCGGGCGTAAGCGTCCGCGGCGAAGGCGCCGCCGCGCTCGTCGTTGATCAGGTGGTGGTTCAGGCCGACAAGGCCGATCGCGTCGTAAAACGGCAGCAGTTGGAAGCCGCCCATGCCGAACATCGGCCCGGCACCCGACAAACGCAGCATCTCGGCGAGCGCGCGCCCGCCGTTCATCGTGCCCGACGGGCGGTTTTGCAGCGTGAGGGTCATGCTTCCTCCTTATGAGGCAACGACGCGACGCAGCCCGGTGACGAATTCGCGGGCGCTGGTGCCCTCGCGAAGACCGAGCGCCGCGGCGCGGGCGTTGACCCGGCTGATGATCCCGTCCTCGTAAGTCGAACGTGCGTCGCCAATACGAGCGCTTGCCGCCGAGACTGTCGCGGCCGCGATGCCGCGGACGCTGAGCGCCGGCAAGCGCGAGGTGCCGGCTTCGTCTCTGCCGATCCCGGCGTCGTTATAGAGGGCGCCTAGCACATCATATTTGAGCGCGGTTTCCGGCTTGCCGCCGAGCAGCCCGCCGTGTGAGCCGGTGACGACGATCGCGTCCTTGTGCTCGGGCAAGACCAGTGACGCGGAGTCGAGTGCCCAGACTTGTGGCACTTCGGAGATCAGCAGGAACGCTGCTTCCAGCGCTTCCGGCGGTGCGCGATGCGTCGGCTGTGCCTGTTGCAGCCTGGCAGCAGCGTCGCGGCATTTTTGGCCGGGGATCACTCCAAGCGATGCGGCCAGTCCGTTCGCATGGGTGACGACGCCGCGCGCCATCATATCGGCGCCGTCGCCGATCCGTGCGGTGTCATGACCGACGGCCGCAGCGGCGATGCCGAATTCTTCCAGGTAATCGAGCCCCCCAATCCCCGCGCGGTCCCGGCCGATTCCGGCGTCGTTGAAAATCGCTGACGCGGCATGGAGCTTCGCCGCGAGATAGGCGGCATAGACACCACCATGCGAAGCGTTGACGACAACCGCGCCGGCGGCCTCAGGCCCGACGCGGGTAATGCTGTCGGCGATGACGATCGGAGTCGGCATTGTGAACGCTTCGCTCACGCCGCTGCGGCGGATCTCCTTGCCTGGAGCACCTCGCGGATCGCGGTCTTGACCCGCTTGCGGTCCGGGAAGACATGGTTTTCGAGGACCGGACTGTAGGGGATCGGCACCGGCAACGCGCAGACCCGCTTCAGCGGGGCCTTTAGGCTCGCGAATGTCGTCGGATCCTCCGTGGCGACCGCGGCGACTTCTGCCGAGAAGCCTGCGGTCGGCCCGGCTTCGTCGGCGATCACCAGTCGGCCGGTTTTCTGCACCGAGCGGCGGATCGTCTCGGTATCCAGCGGCACCAGCGTGCGCGGATCGACGATCTCGACCGAGATCCCGTCGCGGGCCAACTCGTCAGCCGCGGCGAGCGCCTCGTGCACCAGCCAGGCGAGGGCGACCACCGTCACATCGCTCCCTTCGCGCTTGATGTCGGCCTGGCCAAAGCGGATCGTGTAGTCATCCTCTGGCACTGGTCCCTTGCGCGCCATCAGCCGGCTCGACTCGAACGAGATGACCGGATTGTTGTCGCGGATCGCAGTCTTTAACAGCCCCTTGAGGTCGTGAGGCGTCGACGGCAGGAACATCTTCAGCCCGGCCACATTCATGAACATCGAATAGGGCGACTGCGAGTGCTGTGCCGCGACCAGGCCGCCGCCGCCGACCGACGCCCGATAGAGGATCGGGAAGTGCACCTGGCCGCCGAACATGTAGTGGATCTTCGCGGCTTGGTTGACGATCTGGTCCATCGCGACGAACGAGAATGTCACCTGCCGCCAGTCGACGATCGGGCGGAAGCCGCAGCCGGCAGCACCGATCGCCATCCCGGTCAGCGCCGCTTCGGTGATCGGCGTCGCTCTGATCCGCTGATCGCCAAACTCCTTCAACAGCGACGGCAGCGCGTCGGTCGACATGTAAAAGATCGTGGGATCGCGCCGCATCTCCTCGGCGACGGCTTCGAGCGCGGCCTCGCTATACGTCAGCTCTCGCATTCTCCGGTCCTCGCATCAGGCGGCTTTGCACAATCATGGGTCATTCCGGAAACCGAGCGCAGCGAGGCAGCCCGCAGCCCATGAACACAGGCCTTTGGAAATGGGTTGGAGGCTCACCGCCAGCGGCGGTGCCCTGGAATGACAGCGGGTTGTGGCTTTTGTAGAACATACGCATCAGGCCGCAAACACGTCGTCGGTCGCCTGCTCGGGCAAGGGGAATGGACTGGCCTCGGCAAAGGCGACTGCGGCCTCGAGAGCACTCATGATGTCGTGCTCCACCCTCTGCAGTCCGACGTCGTCGAGTTCGCCCTGCTCCCTAAGCCGGCGCTCGATCAGCGCGATCGGATCCTTGCGCTGCCACGCCTCGCGCTCACTTGGGTCGCGCGGATCGGGCTGCCCTCTCCGCTCGGTGTGGGCGCGCCAGCGGTAGGTCTTGCATTCGATCAAACTCGGGCCGCCGCCTGAGCGCGCCCGTTCCACGGCGGTATTCGCGGCTTGATAGACCGCGAATATGTCGTTGCCGTCGACGACGACGCCCGGAATGCCGTAGCCGGCCGCGCGCGCCGCCACGTCGGGCAAGGCGTGGGTCGCGGCAGCCTTGGTTTGCGCCGCGTACATGTTGTTCTCGCACACATAGAGCATCGGCAATTTCCAGGTCGCCGCGATGTTGAGGCATTCGTGGAACGGCCCCGCATTCGACGCGCCATCGCCGAAAAACGAGACCGCCACACCGCCCTTGCCCTCCATTTGCGCGGCCAAGCCGGCGCCGGTAATTATGGAGATACCGCCGGCGACGATGCCGTTGGCGCCAAGCATGCCGATGGCGAAATCGGCAATGTGCATCGAGCCGCCCTTGCCCTTGCAGTAGCCCCCTTGCCGGCCGTAGAGCTCGGCCATCATCCGGTTCAAATCGGCGCCCTTGGCGATGCAGTGGCCGTGGCCGCGATGCGTCGAGATGATCCGGTCGCCTTTACCGAGCGCCGAGCAGACGCCGACTGCGACCGCCTCCTCGCCGATATAGCAGTGGACGACGCCGTAGATCTTGCCTGCCTGATAGTCAGCCGAGGCGCGCTCCTCGAAACGGCGGATCGTCAGCATCCGGCGCAGCATCTGGCGCTGCTCCTCGGGCGGCAAGTTCGGCGCGAGGCTTTGCGTTGACAGGCTCATGACGATCCCTCCGCGCCGGTCAGGTTTTTTTGGATGATGCGCCAGCGCCGCAAGGACGGCAACCGGAACCTCCCTCTGCCCCGCTTGTCGGCAATCGCATGCATTGCCCACAATGAACGCACATCCGAATCCGAGATCGGAATGAGGGCGCTGACGATCGGCGGCGCCCTCGATGCGGTCGGCCGGCAGACGGCTTCGATCGGGCTGGCCATCGGTGCCGTGATCGAAAAGCATAAGATGCGCAAACACTTCGATATCAAAATCACCGACACGACATTCAGCCTCGCGCGCAAAGGCCGACGCCATCGCCGCCGAAGCCGTCCACGACCGCATATACATCGTACGCACGAGCCTGGCCGCCGGGTCCACGACGACGCGGCCACCAGGCGGAGCTACAAGTCCCTGTCCCAGGTGGAAGGCGCCTTCCGCTGCATCAAGAGGCCGACCTTCACGTCCGGCCGGTGCATCACTGGCCGGCCGATCGGGTGCGCGCACGTCTTCCTGTACATGCTGGCT
Source organism: Xanthobacteraceae bacterium (assembly GCA_049584715.1). Lineage (GTDB taxonomy): Bacteria > Pseudomonadota > Alphaproteobacteria > Rhizobiales > Xanthobacteraceae > BOG-931. The sequence continues at coordinate 4,812 of JBAUYI010000075.1, read as the reverse complement.
TATTATCTTGAATGGCACATGCGGCGGAAACTGGCGCCGTTGCTGTTCGACGATACCGACAAGGACGCCGCCGAGACGTTGCGAAAGAGCCTCATGGCCAGCGCGCGACGATCGCCCCGGGGCGATCCGCAAGCAGACCACCGGCGTCACCTCGGAGGGGTGTCGGTGCACAGCTTTCGGACATTGCTCGCCGACCTCGCGACATTGGCGCGCAACACCATCATCACCGCGATCACGCCGGGTTATCCGCTGACCGTGCTCAGCAAACCAAGACCGATGCGGCGCAGGGCGCTCGAGCTGATGGAGATCGCGTTGTAGCCAGTAAGAGCCGGTGGGAACTTGGGGGTGATCGTTGCTTGTCAGGGGTCTGCGGTTTTTGAGATGGGGAAGTTCGGTCTAGTGGTTGCGCCAGGTCGATACCAGCGCGATCGCGGCCAGTACGGCGCCGGTCGATTCGATGGTCAGCATCGGTGCTCGTTTCTCACTGCTGCGGCTCGACGACGACGGTGCCGATTTTGCCGCCGGCCTCGACCGCCTTATGCGCCGCCGCCGTCTCGGAGAGCGGGAAACGCGCCGCCACCGACAGGATGTGTCCCGGCGCCGAACTCCACGCGGCGATGTCTGTCTGCGCCCGCTTCCGGTCGGGGTGCGGCACACCGGCCAGCGACATCGCTAAGACCGCGAGGTTCTTTTGCATCAGGTCACGCACCGGCAGCTTCGGCTCGCGGTCGCCGTTGCTGGCGTAGATCATGATGGTGCCATTGAACCTCAGGCAGCGCATCGTGGCCGCGAGATTGCCGCCGAAATCGACCTCGGCGATGTGATCGACGCCGGTCCCGTTCGTGATGTCCAGCACGCGGGCGGCGACATCCTCGGTGCGGTAATCGATGACATGCGCCGCCCCGCCGGCGCGCGCCCGCTCCGCCTTTTCCGCCGAGCTGACCGTGGCGATGACCGTCGCACCCGCCCAGGCCGCGAGTTGCACCGCGTAATGGCCGACCGCGCCGGCGCCGCCGGTGATCAGCAACGTCTTACCTTGAACCGGCCCCGCGACAAAGACCGCGCGGTGCGCCGTCATCGCCGGCACGCCGAGAGTCGCGCCTTCGGCAAATGACACGTGATCCGCTAGCTGGGTCACCAGATCGACGGACAACGCGATGTATTCCGCGGCGGTTCCCATCCAGCGACCATTGCGCTGGCCGTTGTAGAGCCAGACCCGCTTGCCGAGCCACCCTTTGTCCACGCCGGACCCGACTTGATCGACGACTCCGGCGCCGTCGCTATTGGTAATGACCCGCTTGTATTCCATCGCCGGCGGGCCGCGCCGCCGATAGGTGTCCGACGGGTTGACGCCGGACGCCTCCAGCTTCACCCGCACTTCGCCGTGGCCGGCCTCGGGTGTCGGGAGCTCGCCGCAGGTTAGGACCTCGTCCGCCGCACCCTGCCGGTCATACCAAACCGCTCGCACGATCGCCTCCCTTGATGATTTGTGAGCCCTTATGCGGCTTTTTCGAATTTCTGCAGGCAGCGGATATGCGCCGGGCGGGGCGTGTCGGGGAAGATTTGCGGCCAGCCGGTCCACGACACTTCGCCGACATAGACGTCGCCGCGGGAATCCACCGCAAGCCCATGGGGGGCGAGAAATTTCCCGAGCTCGGTTCCCGCCGGCGTCTCGCCAAAGCGGCCGATCAGCTTGCCTTGATGATCGACGATGCTGACTCGCGGCCCGAGGTTGGGGATATCGCGGCTGACCGCGGCAGCAGGGCCGACCTCGCCGACATAGAAGATCGGGTTGTGCCCGTAGGGCATGCACAGGCCGCACGGGCGGTGCAGGTTCTGCCACTGCGTTTCGTATTTGCCGTTGCCGTCAAACACTTGGACGCGATGGTTCTCGCGGTCGGCGACATAGACCCAGCCGCCGGCATCGCAGCAGATATTGTGGACGATGTTGAACTCGCCCTCGCCGGTGCCGGGTGCGCCCCACGACTTCAGCAGCTTGCCGTCGGGCGCGTATTTGTGGACACGCGAGTTGCCGTAGCCGTCCGAGACATAGATCTCGCCCTTTGGCGACAGCGCGGTATGGGTGCAGCGGTGGAAGGGCTCGCCGGACATATAAGGCGACGGCTTGCCGGGCACGCCGAGCTCCAGCAGCACCTTGCCGTCGAGCGTCACGTTGCGGACGAAATGGCCGCCGTCATCGGTGAGAAACATCGTGTCGTCGGGCGCCATGTGGACGCCGTGCGCCCGCGGAAACTGACCCTTGCCCCATGAACGCAGGAAATTGCCCTCGCGGTCGAAGATCATCATCGGATGCTCGCCGCGATTGAAGACGTAAACATTGTCGTGGTTATCGACGCCGACTCCGCCGACTTCCTTGAACGACCAGCCGTCGGGGAGTTTCGCCCAATCGGCATTGACCCGGTATCGATAGTCGCCGCTGCCCACGATCATCGAAATGCCCCTCCCGTGGCCGCTCCTGGTTTGCCGTCGGCGTAGAGTGCAAGAAATCCTCGGACGGCGAAATGGATTTATCCAAGCAACGACTGGCCCGGTCACCTGATGTTCCAAGTTCCGCGCCTGCTTTTCGAGGGGTCCCGGCGTCGCTCAGGCGCACGTCATGATGCGCCGGCATCGTCGTGGCTCGCAGCGGTCGGATCGTTGGGTTAACATGCGAGCATGGATAACCCCGCTCAGGGAGGGAACGACAATGACACGCGCATACGGCGTTGTTGACGCTGACGGCCACATCCTCGAACCGCTCAACCTTTGGGACGAATACATCGACCCGGCGTTCCGCGAGCGCCGGCCGCGCTTCGTCATTGACGAGAACGGCAAGGAGCGCCTTACCGTCGAAGGCAAACTGTTGGGCAATCCAAGGGGGATCGGCAGCCTCGGTTCGGTCGGCGTCCGGCAAGGCACGGTGAAGCTCGACAGCCTCAAATACGCTGACGGCAAGAAAGGTGGGTTCGATCCACACGCGCGCATCGTCGACATGGACGCCGACGGCATCGACGCCGCATTCCTTTATCCGAGCCTCGGCCTTTTCGCCGGCGCGGTGGAAGATCCGCCGCTCGCCGCAGCGATGTGCCGCGCCTACAACCGCTGGCTGGCCGATTACTGCAAGCCGTACCCGGACCGGCTGTTCGGTGTGGCGATGCTGCCGATGCAGTCGGTCGAACTGGCGATCGAGGAGATGCGCTACGCGCGCGATACGCTGAGGATGCCCGGCGGCTTCCTGCGGCCGAACCCGTATCACGGGATGACGATGATCAGTGACGCGATGTACGAGCCGTTTTGGACGATGGCCGAGGAACTCGATTTCTCGATCGGCTTCCACGAAGGCTCGACCAACGCGATGCCGACGGTAGGCGTCGACCGTTTTGCCAACGATCGCGCCGCGCGTCACATGATCTCCCACACGATGGAGATGATGCTGGTGGCGTTGGCGGTGATCTGGGGTGGGGTCGTCGATCGGCATCCTCGGCTGCGGGTCGCGTTCCTCGAATCGGGCGGCGGCTGGATCGCGCCATGGCTCGACCGGATGGATCGTCATTTTGACGATCACGGGTTCAACGACACGGCGCCGAGCATGCGGCCGACCGAGCTCTTCCGGCGCAATTGCTGGATTTCTTTCGAGCCGGTCGAGAGCAGCATCGCCGTGCTGGCGGACTATATCGGTGCGCACAAGATCATGTGGGCGACCGACTACCCGCACCAGGACGGCTTTTTCCCCGGCGCGCCGCAAATGATCCGTGACCGGCTCGCGCCGTTATCCGCCCAGGCGAGACATCAGGTGATGGCCGGCGGCGCGCTCGGCTTCTACGGCGTGAACTAAAAACGCGCAAACCCCGGCGGGGACTTCGCGGATGCGGGATCGCTGGCGCGCATTCGGTATCCCGAACCCGGCGTCGCCCTCGATGTATTTGACGATCGCAGTCAAATCTTCCGTTGCCGCGCTGTGGGATGTGCACGTGGATGACCTGATCCCGTCGCGCGGCTACCACCGGGTGCATTACGGCGAAGCCTAGCGGGCGGCACACGACGCACGATCCCACGCAGCGTGTCATCCTACCGGGCCGACGAGTTCATCGCGGCTGCTTTGGGGCACGAAGAGCAGGCTTGTCCGCGTCCGTCGGGAGACCGCCGTCGCCTCGGTAAGATGACCTTCGTTCGAAACAGCGGCCACGAATGAGCCGCGCGCAAGTCTCCGATCGCATAGTCTGGAAAACGCAGGCTGTCTGTGCCACGGTGAGGACGAAATAATCGGAGGTATGCCATGAGCCCGCTCGATGTCGCCGACAACAAGGTCGCGGACCCACACGACGGCACGGTCGCCTATGTGCCGCCGCTCGAGCGCACGGCAGGACAGCCGGAGCCGATCGCGGCGCATGGCGGTCTGTCCTATATGGCGTTCGACCGCGACGGCGATGCGGGAACCGCCGTGGCGCTCGATGACGCGCTCGCCGAGATCGCCTCGGGCGAGAGCCAGCGCGTCACCGACATGATCGACAAGGCGCCGCCGGGCGCGATCAAGACCAAATGGGGCCTCGGCTTCCGCAGCTACGACGAATGTCTCAACTACATCCGCCAGTCGAACAGCATCAAGGCTCCGCCGGGCGGGGTGGCGTTGCCGCTGCCCTATACGGTGTATGAGCGGCCGAGCTACTCGGTCGTGCCGTCCAACGCCATCTGGCGGGACCCGGCGCGCGCCGAGACAGCCATGATCCTGCGCACGAACGAGCGGGGCAATCGGCGGCGGGACCTTTATTTCCCGCAGGTGCTGCGCGATGCGCGGCGCATCGGCGAGTACTA
>JBAUYI010000074.1:0-30459 GCA_049584715.1 Xanthobacteraceae bacterium | reverse complement strand
CCCCCACCCTCTCCCCTCTGGGGAGAGGGAGCGGCCCGCGCTAGCGTCCGGGTCAGAGACATTCGCCTCCAGAAGACATCGGGACTGCCGCCTTCACCTTCCCTTGAACAATTCGTCGAACCGCTTCTGCCATTTGTGTTCCTCGTCGGCCGTCAGCAGCACGGTGATGACTTTCTTCTTGTTGATGGCGGCGACGATGCCGGGCGGGTTGGATTCGACGTCGGCGCGGGTCGGGATGCGGCCGAATTTGGCGAGGAAGGTCTGGGCCTCCTGGCTGAGCAAGAAGTTCGCCGCCAACAGCGCCGTGTTCGGATGCGGCGCCTTGGCACTGATGCCGACCGCGCCAAACGTCAGCGCCACCGGATCGAGCGGGAAATAGTCGATCGGGCCGCCGGCGAGTTTCACGTTCATGGTGAGGTTGACGAAATTGTTCAGCGACACCCAGTATTCGCCGGAGCCGACCGAGCGCGCCTGCGCCAAATGGCCGTCGGTGGTGACCGGCTGGATCGCGGCGACGATGTCCTTGATCAGGGCAGTGGCTTTATCTTCGCCGTAATACTGAAACATCGCCCACAGCCATTCGCTGTCGGTGCCGTCGATGGCGACATGGCCGGCCCAGTCCTTGTGCTGCGCGAACTCGGCGTAGGTTTTTGGCAGGTCGGCTAACTGGACATGCTGGGTGTTGTAGGCCGGCGCGTTGTAATTGGCGTAAAGGCCATACCAGCGCCGGTCCTTGTCGCGCGCGTCGGGCGAAATGTTCTTGGCTTCCGGCGGATCGAACGGCAGCAGGAGCTGCGCCGGTATCTTGTCCATGGTGCCGAGTTGCGCGACGTCCCAGGCTTTCTGGTTGCCGCGGAATTCCACCACCATGCGCGCCATCAGCGGCGGATCGGCGCCGCGCACGTAATTGGTCTTGATGCCGGTCGCCGCCTCGAAAAGCTTGAACAGCGGCAGGCCCTCGCCCTCGTTGGTGTCGGAATAGATGGTCATCTCGCCGCCCTCGGCCTTGGCGGCTTCGAGCAGCTTTGGATCGAGCCAGGGATGATCCTGCGCGGCGGCGTGCGCGAGCGACGCGGCGAGCAGCAAGGCGGCCAAACCGGCTGTTTGGAACGGACGGAACAACGGCGCCTCCCTGTCGAGGTGTTCGTGAATGCTTACACCGCTACCCGCAGCGCTGGCCACGCGACAAGGTCACGCGTGTTTCTCGGACGCGTGCCAATTCGGCTCGCTCGGCGGATCCTGCGGCTTGAAGCCGAACATGCGCTCGAAGCGCTTGGCGTAGGCCGGCCAGACCTGCGGGTTGATGATGCGCGGCACCGGCTTGCCGTCGAGCGCGTCGAGCATCTGCTCGGCGGCAATCTGGCCCATCCTGGCGCGCGCCTCGTGCGTCACGCCGGCCATGTGCGGAGTGACCATGACATTGTCGTATTTCATCAGCGGATGGCTCGACGGCGGCGGCTCTTTCTCCCAGACGTCAAGGCCGGCACCGGCGAGTTTTTTATCGCTCAGCGCCTTCTCCAGCGCGTCCTCATCGTGGATCGAACCGCGCGCGGTGGTGATGAAATAGGCGTCCGGCTTCATCTGCGCGAATTCGCGGGCGCCCATGAGGTTGCGGGTTTCCGGCGTGAGCGGGCAATTGATCGAGACGAAGTCGGAACGCCGCAACAGCTCGTCGAGCTCGACCTTCTCGGCGCCGCGCCCCCGCACCGCATCGGCCGGCAGATAGGGATCGTAGGCCAACACCTTCATCTTGAACAAAATACCGGCGAGCTCGGCGACGCGCTTACCGACATTGCCAAGGCCGACGATGCCGATGGTGCGGCCATAGGCTTCGTGGCCGGTATAGTCGTTGCGGTTCTTCAGCGTACCGGTGCGCAGCGCGCGGTCGGAATCGTTCATGCGTTTGATCAGGCACAGCATCATGCCGATGACGTGCTCGGCCACGGCTTCGGCGTTGCCACCGGACTGGTTGACCACCAGCACACCGTGTTCGGTGCAGGCCTTCATGTCGACGGTGTCGTAGCCGGCGCCGTTGGTCGAGATGATCAGCAGGTTTGGCGCCCGACCCAAGAGCTCGGCGCCGGCATGGTAGTGCCGCGCCAGCTCGTCGCGGGCGGAGCTCATCTGATAGGCATGGGCAGCTCCGAGAATCTCCAGCGCAGCCGCGTCCGGGCTCTTCTGCTCGAGCATGTCGAGCCGGATATCGCCGCGCTTGCCGAGCATTTCGCCAAAGCCGATCGGCCGGTGCGGCTGGACGCAAAACACGCGCTTGTTGTTGACCGCGTTATTCATCGATTCCCTTCCCATTTCTCACACGACTGCACTAGCGTTTCTTGGCGCCCTTCTTGCCGCCGGCCTCGGGAAAAATCCACATGGCGATGACAAAAAAGACGGCGGTGAACAGCACGAATTTTTCGAATTCCGGCCGGATCGGCGAGCCGCTCCAGAACGCCAGCCCCAGCGCCACCAGGATCACGACAGCGGACACGGCCGCTTTGACATCGGTCGGCATAGCGACACTCTTCTTTGCCTAATTGGCCCCGACCGGCATGGCGGCAGCCTCTTCCGGCCCCTTCGGCCGGGCGCGCAGGCGGCCCTTGAGGTGGCGCGTCGAATAGCCGTTGAACAGATGGCCAATGAGGCCGCGGTCGAGGTCGGAGGTGCCGAACGCCCAATCGGCGATCGGGAAGGTCAGGTTCATGTTCACTTCCATCATCAACCGCGCATTGTGGTGCGCGGTGTGATGGCGCCGCAGCGTATTGACGAATGGGCAGTACTTGACGAACCAGCTTTCGTCCAGGTGACAGCAGAAATGCATGAATTCGTAGATCAGATACATGCCGGTGGTGACGCACATGAACAGCCAGCCGACATTCGGCGTGAAGATGAGGCCGAGAATGGCGGCAGCCGGAATCGACATCAAGGTGAATACGACCAGCGCATAGGGCGGAAACACGGTGACGCGCCAGTCCTTGTCGTCGCGGAAGCGCATTTCCTCGTCGCTGAAGAATTGGTGGTGATTGAGCGTGTGCCGCTCATAGATCGCGCGCAGGCCTTTGATGTTGACCGGCCGGTGCATGACGTATTTGTGCACCGTCCATTCGAAGATGTTGGTGAAGATGAAGGTCAGCGGCACCGTGAGCCATTCCAGCCAAGTCACGTTATGGAGGTGCGAGACGTAAATGGTGAACACCGCCGCGCCCATGGCGTAGATCAGCACGATGTGGAAATAGCCGTTGTACCAGCCGACGATGCGGGAGCGGTATTCGTTGCGGAAGTCGATTTGCCGCTGCGTGATCATTGCCTGGACTCCCTTGGGCTGCCATTGCCAAGCCCGCCGTTTCTCATTGGCCGCAAGATTATCATATCGCGGCGCCGTAGCGAACCGCATCAGCCCTTCTCGATGCTGCCCACCGCAGCATCGACCTCGGCGCCGGTGAGCTGCCAATCATTGTCGAGATTGGCCACGACCCTCTTCATGAACGGCTCGGACAGCCGGATCGCCCTGGCATTGTCGCCAAGATAGTCCGCCAAAATCGCCAGCGCGAGCTGCTGCGGGCTGTCGCCCTCATAGGTCCATTCGAAGCCGAATTTGGTGAAGCGCTTGACCTCGTAATGCTCGCCAAGCGGTTGCCCGTCCACGGTCACGACCAAGCCGTCGATGGTGCGTCTGCCTTGGTAGATTTTCATGGCAACTCACCCATGCGGCACCGTCATGGCCGCGAGCCGCGCGACATCGGTACTTTTGTCCACCTGCCAAATGGCATCGATCAGCGGTGTAACGTCATGGCGCGGATTCCAGCTTAAGGCCGCATCGCGCAATTTCTCCTCGAGATCGCGATCGCTCATTGGATTGGTGTCGCCGCCGCGCGCCGCGTGCTCCACCAAATGGTGCGTTTCGCCATTGGCGGTACTGATCTCGACCGCCGCGGCGATGGTCGGATATTTTTCATCGCGCAACACCTCGACCTTGCCGCGCAGCGCCCGCACCGCCGGGTCGTTGACGCAGGCGTCGGTGAACTGCTCAAGCCCGGCCTTGCCGAAGGTCAATGCGGCCGCAACAGCGTGCTGCACGCTGACCTGGGATTCGCGGCCGCTCGAAATATTTGGCCGGTCGGCGCGCGCCGCCATCAGCGGATTGCCGGTCACCACGACCTTATGGACCTCAAGTTTGGGGTTTTCGCGGCGCCATCCCAACACGCAATCGATCGCCGGGTGCACGACAAAACCGCACGGATAAGGTTTGTACGAGGTCGGCATGATTTCCCAATGCTCACCGAGGCCGTCAGTGAGGGACGCGAGTTTCGGCGCCTCGCCGAGCGCGTGATAGTAGCCCTGCACGCCGTTGAGCGGTTCGGCCGGCCCGGCAAAATCTTTTTCCGCCAACAGCGCCGCCCACAGCCCGTTGCGCGCGGCATTGCCGACGCCGACGCTTTTGGCCGGCGTGCCGAGGCATTCGCACAGGCCGGCGGCCTGGGTCGCCGCGGTGCCGAGCGCCCACACCATTTGTGCCGGGCTCAGCGCCAACAGCTTGCCGCTGCCGGCAGCCGCGCCGAACACGCCGCAGGTCGCGGTGATATGCCAGCCTTTGTTGTAATGGCTCGGCGATATCGCCAAGCCGATACGGCATTCGACTTCCTGGCCGAGGACGAACGCGACAATGAGATCGCGGCCGCTCACGGGTTTGAGCTCGGCAAGCGCCAGCAGCGCCGGCGCCAGCGGTGCGGTCGGATGGATCGCCGTCGGCACGTGCGTATCGCAGAAGTCGAGCACATTGGCGCCGGCGGCATTGAGGAACGCGGCGCTGAGCGCATCGATGCGCTCGCGCCGGCCTATCAATGCCGCCTGCCTGCCGCCGGAGAATGCCGCGAGTGTCTGCAGCGCGGTCTCGAACGTTTGATCGCGGCAGCCGGTCAGCGCCACGGCGAAGAAATTCATCAGCGAGCGTTTGGCCTGGTGGGTCACCTGCGGCGGCAGGTCGTCCCACCGCGTTTCGACGACGAATTTTGCCAAAACCTCGGTAACGCCCGGATTGTGCAGCACGCCTTGCCCTCACGATTGAACCGCAAGCATCGACCGCCCTGGCAAAAAGTGCAACGGTAGCCGGCGATTGTCCGCCATTCTCATGGCCGCCATTCGCCGATATAAAACACCTTGCCCCGTGACTGCGGGGGAACGGGGCCGCGCGTCCCCTCCCCCACGACGCTTCGCTCCGCGATGGCGGAAAGATTGGAGGACGACGTGAACAAGTTCGGCATCGGTCAGCCTGTGCCCCGGGTCGAGGACCCGCGCTTCATCACCGGCCGCGGCCGCTATGTCGACGATTTCGAGCTGCCGCACCAATGCTACGGCATCGTGATCATGTCGCCACATGCGCACGCGCGCATCAAAGGCATCGATACCGTCAAGGCGAAGGCCGCCGACGGCGTGCTCGCGGTGCTGACCGGTGCCGATGTGCAAGCCGACAAGCTCGGTCCGCTCGCCCCGCCAATGCCCGAAGATATGGGCGGCCCAAAGGGATTTCGTTCGCCGCTCAACATCCTGGCGGTCGGCAAGGTGCGCGCGGTCGGCGAGCGCGTCGCCTTTGTGGTTGCGGAGACGCAAGTGCAGGCCCGCAATGCCGCCGAGCTGGTCGAGATCGACTACGAACCGCTGCCCGCTGTCATCACGGTCGAGGACGCGGTGAAGTCCGGCGCGCCCGCCATATGGGACGAGGCGCCGAACAATGTCTCGTTCACGCTGATGATGGGCAACAAGGACGCGACCGACGCCGCGATGGCCGCGGCCAAGCACGTCGTCACGCTCAAGCTCAACAACTCCCGCATCACCGCCAACTCGATCGAGCCGCGCGCCGCGATCGGGCAATACCATCCTGACGGCGACAATTACACGCTCTATTCGACGTCGCAGAATCCGCATGGCACGCGCTCTGCCGTCGCCGGCCAGGTGCTGAAAATCCCCGAGACAAAACTGCGCGTCATCTCACCGGACGTCGGCGGCGGTTTTGGCATGAAGCACGGCGGCTATCCCGAAGATGCGCTGGTGGTGTGGGCGTCGCGCCGCGTCGGCGGCCGGCCGGTGAAATGGGTGTCGACGCGTTCGGAAGCGCTGTTGAGCGACTCGCAAGGCCGCGACCAGGTCGTCACCGGCGAATTGGCGCTTGACGAGCATGGCAAAATTCTGGGGCTGCGCGTCAACGCCTTGCATGCCATGGGCTCGCACGTGTTCGGCGCCTCGATGGTGGTGCCGCTATTCGCCATGCGGCTCGCACCCGGCGTCTATCAGGTCCCGGCGGTGCATTGCGTCGGCAGGGCCGTCTTCACCAACACCATTCCGCTGGCGCCCTATCGCGGCGCCGGCCGGCCGGAGGCGACCTACCTGATCGAGCAACTGCTCGACCGCGCCGCCAACGTGATCGGCATCGATCCGATCGAGATCAGGCGGCGCAATTTCATTCCATCGTCGGCCATGCCGCACAAGATACAGACCGGCATCACCTACGACAGCGGCGACTTCGTCCATGTCATGGACGAGTGCCTGAAAGTCGCCGATTGGAACGGTTTCGCCAAACGCGCCGCAGAATCGAAGAAGAGCGGCAAGCTGCGCGGCCGCGGCATCGGCTATTTCCTCGAAGAGGCCGCCGTGTTCAACGACCGCATGGTGCTGCGCTTCGATCCGAGCGGCATGCTCACCATCCTCGCCGGCACCCATTCGCACGGTCAGGGCCATCAGACCGTCTATGCGCAGATGGTGACCGAATGGCTCGGCGTGCCGTTCGAGAACGTCCGCTTCGTCCAGGGCGACACCGATGCGGTGCCGATCGGGCGCGGCAGCTACGGCTCGCGCAGCATGCATGTCGGCGGCAACGCGCTGAAAAAGGCCGCCGATAATATCATCGAGAAGGCCAAACCCATGGCGGCGATGATGATGGAAGCCGCCGCCGGCGACATCGAGTTCAAGGACGGCTCGTTCCGCATCGTCGGCACCGACCGCGCCATGAAGCTGACCGACGTGGCGAAGGCTTTCTATCGCCCGGCGATGCTGCCGCCGCAGTTCGACGTCGGCCTCGAAGCGTCGGGCACCTTCGCCGCCGAACCGCCGAATTATCCCAACGGCTGCCACGTCTGCGAAGTCGAGGTTGATCCGGAAACCGGTTTCGTCACACTCGCCCGCTACGCCGCGGTCGACGACGTCGGCAAGATCATGAATCACCTGCTGTGCGAAGGCCAAATCCACGGCGGCGTCGCCCAAGGAGTCGGCCAGGCGCTGATGGAGGCGATCGTGTTCGACGCCGAGGGCCAGCTCGTCACCGGCAGCTTCCAGGACTACGCCATGCCGCGCGCCGAGGATTTTCCCGACCTTGTCTCGGAGCTGACCGAGGTCCCGGCGAAAACCAATCCACTCGGCGTAAAGGGGGCCGGCGAAGCCGGCGCCACGGGCGCCCCACCTGCGGTGATCGGCGCCATCCTCGATGCATTAAAACCGCTCGGCATCGACCATATCGATATGCCGGCAACGCCGAGCCGGGTGTGGGCGGCGATTCAGGCGCGCGGAACGAAGGCAGCGGCGGAGTAACTTTTTTCCGCCCCCGCGCAGCGGGGGAGGGGGACCGCGCGAAGCGCGGTGGAGGGGGCCTCTGAGTCGACGATCATGAGAGCGCCGACGAAAACAATCGGCACCGCCCAACGCCTCCGCCGACAATTGTCAGTGCCGGAAGCGAGACTATGGAATCGATTACGCAGGCGCTCGCCGGGACAACCGGTGTTCCGACGTCAGCATCCTATTGGGCCATTCGTACTTGATTTTTACTGCGCAAAAGTGCGTCTCGCGATTGAGATCGACAGTGCGAGTCATGACATGGGCGATCGACCGCAACGAGATATTCGTCGTGACGTCTGGCTTGAAAAACACGGCGTAACAGTGGTCCGTATCGTCGCAAATGATTTGACCCGCGAAATCGATGAAGCGGCTGACGCCATCGTTCGAATGGCGGCGGCAAGGCTGGAGCAAACGACTGATCTTTATTTGTCCGCACCGCTGATCGCGTCTTCGACTCAGAGGCCCCCTCCGCCGCCCTTCGGGCGGTCCCCCTCCCCCGCTTCGCGGGGGCGGAAAGAAATTACTGCACCTTCAGCCCCATCAAATTGGCAATCAAATTACGCTGGATCTGCGACGTCCCCGCCGCAATCGTCGCGGCGCGGGAATCGCGGAAGTGGCGTTCCATGTCGAACTCGGCGCTATAGCCGAAGCCGCCGAGCACTTGCATGCCCTGGCTGGCGATCTTCACGTAGGTCTCCGAGGTGAAGAGCTTTGCCATGGTGATTTCGCGCAGCGCGTCCTGGCCGTTCGACACCATCCAGGCGGCGCGCCACATCAAAGTGCGCGCGGCTTCGACCTCGGTCTGCATGTCGGCGAGCATGTGGGCGATCGCCTGATTGGTGCCGATCGGCCGGCCGAACTGTTTTCTGTCCTTGGCGTATTGCACGGCGAGATCGACCACGGCCTGCGCCGCGCCGACATTGCCGGCCGATGACGTGGCGCGCTCGACCTGCAGGCCGGACATGACGCAGTCCCAGCCCTTGTTCTCGCCGCCGACGAGACGATCCGGCGGAACGCGCACCTTGTCGAAAGTCAGTTCATAGGTGCCGGTGGCGCGGCGGCCGAGCATGTCGAGCTTGCGCAGGGTCAGCCCCGGCGCGTCATTGTCGACCAGGAACAATGACAGGCCCTGGCGGTGATGCGCCTTGGTATCGGTCTTCACATAGAGATTGATGACGTTGTCCTTAGCGCCGGCCGTGGATGCCCAGATTTTCTGGCCGTCGATCACCCATTCGTTGCCGTCGCGCACCGCAGTGGTCCGCATGGCGCCGATATCGGAGCCGGCGTCGGCCTCCGACATCGAGATCGAGAACTTGATTTTGCCGGCGAGAAATTTCGGCAGCCAGTAACGCTTCTGCTCCTCCGACGCCATGCGCACGAGGTTGAGGCCGCAAAAGATGCCGCCCGTATAGGCCATCACCAGATCGGCGGAGACGCGCGCGATCTCCTCGGCGACGATCACCATGTCGAGCACGCTGCCGCCGGCGCCGCCGTAGTCTTCCGGAAACGGCAGCGCCAAAAGCCCGGCCTCGGCGCAGGCCTGGAACAGCTCTTCGGGATAAGTGCGCTCGCGGTCGTGCTGGCGCACATAGTCGGGCGGCGCGTGTTTTTGCAGGAGCTTGCGCACGCTGTCGCGCAACAGCCGCTGTTCCTCGGTGAAGCCGAAATCCATGGTGATGTGTCCCAGAGTGACAAAGTCGCGTGCAGGAAAGTACAATCCTGCCATAGAGGCAACACCGCATTCCGACCGGATCAGTCGGCGAGAGGACCACCATGACCGAACCCGGCCAAATGTTCTCCGACGGCAAGACCTATGAGCGGATGATGGGCCGCTGGAGCAAGCGGGTCGGCGTGCAATTCCTCGACTGGCTCGATGCACCGAAGGGCCTGCATTGGGTCGAAGTCGGCTGCGGCAACGGCGCCTTCACCGAGGAGTTGATTGCGTACACCGCGCCGCGCGCGGTGTCCGCCATCGATCCGTCGGAGGGACAGCTCGCCTTCGCGCGCACGCGGACGGCGGCAAAGCTTGCCGCGTTTCGTCTCGGCGACGCCCAGGCCCTGCCCTTTCCTGACAAGACCTTCGACGCCGCCGCCATGGCGCTGGTGATCTCTTTCATTCCCGATCCGGCCAAGGCCGTCGCCGAAATGGCGCGCGTCGTGCGGCCGGGCGGCATCGTCGCGACCTATATGTGGGATATCCCCGGCGGCGGCCTGCCGCTGGCGCCGGTGGGCCGCGCCTTCAAGGCCATGGGCAAGGAATATTCCCGTACCAGCGACAACGCCTCGCGACGCGAGGTGATGCAAACGCTGTGGCAAGACGCCGGGCTGCAAGCGGTCGAGACGCGCGTCATCCGCATCACCGTCAACTACACGGGCTTCGACGATTTCTGCGACTCGAGCCTGGTGCCGGTCGGGCCGGCCGGACAAGTGATCGCCAAGATGTCGCCCGCAGAGTTGGAAGAGCTCAAGGCGCACCTACGCAAATTGCTCCCCATCGCGGCGGACGGCAGTATCGCCTACGAAGCCTTCGCCAATGCCGTGAAGGGCCGCATTCCGCGGTGATGCGGAACGCGCAAAGCAACTCAACTCATGCGATCCGGCATAACCGCCTGGCGGCCGAGCTGCTGCCACGCCATCGGCGCGCCGGCATTTTTGGCGGCTTCCTCAGGCGGCAAGCTCTTGTCCCAGCGCATGCCGATGAAGCGCTGGCCGTTGACGCCGTCGGAGGCGTTCGAGCACAGCCAGATCAGCGGCGCCACCATCACCTCGGGCGGGATCAGTTTTGAGCGATCGGGCTCCTGCGCGCGCGAGACCAAGCGCGTGTCAGCGGCGCCGCCCGGCACCAGCACATTGGCGCTGACGCCCGAGCCCTCGAGCTCCTGCCCCATGGCGAGGAGATGCGCCTCGTTCGCCGCCTTGGAGCCGCCATAGGGCTGCATGGCGGCGCGATACATGGTGTCGAGACTCGTCGTCACGTTGATGATGCGGCCCCAGCCCTGCTTGAGCAGCACCGGCAGCGCCGCCCGCGTCATCAGAAATACAGCGACCACATTGACGTCGATGACGCGGCGGAATTCTGCCGGCGTCACCTCCCAGAATTTGCCGACCGGCTGGCCCTCGGGGCGCAGCAGGCTGGTATTGATGCCCGCATTGTTGATGAGGATGTCGAGGCGGCCGAAATGCTCGATGGTGGCGCGCACGATTTTCGGCGCGCTGTCGTCGCGCGTGATATCGGCGACGACGCCCTGGATGCGCTCGCCGGCGCCGCGTTGATCGGCGGCGCTTTCGGTTTCTTCGAGTGCCTGCGCATCGATCTCGACCGCAGCGACGCGCGCGCCGGCTTCGAGCAATCCGAGCGTCATCACCTGGCCGAGGCCGCGCCCGGCGCCGGTGACGATCGCGACTTTTCCATCAAGCGTTCCGGCCATGATTGTCCCTCATTCGACTGTGATGTGGCGTTGCTGGATCACGGCGCCAAGCTCTTGCGACGTCTTAAGCCACATGGTGGTGAATTCCGCAGGGGTCCCGCCGCCGGGCTCCCAGCCGTCGTCGGCAAACCGCGCACTGATCTCGTCCGAGCGGACGATCTTGGCCACATCCGCGGCGATCTTGTCGATGATTGCTTTCGGCGTGGCGGCCGGCACGAACAAAGCAAACCAACTGTTGACTTCAAAATTCGGAAAACCGGCTTGGGTGAATGTCGGTACATCGGGAACGCTGGCATTTCGCTTGGTGCCGGTCACCGCCAGCGCCCGCAACTGGCCCGACGTGACCAGCGGCTTCGCCGAGCCCATTTCGCCCATGACCATCGGAATATGCCCGCCGAGCAGATCCTGCATCGCCGGCGCCACGCCGCGATAGGCGACATGTTGGAATTTCGTGCCGTAGTTGAGATTGAACATCTCGCCGATCAGATGCATCTGCGAACCGACGCCGGGACTGCCGAACGGCACGGTTGTCGTTTTTGCGAATTCGACCAGTTCCTTCATGGTGTGGAACGGTGACGCCGGCGCTACCAGGCAGATTAGCGGCGAATACGACAGCACCGTCACCCCGGCGAAATCGCGCACCGGGTCATAGCCGAGATTGGGATTGAGATATTGCGCGATGGCGTGACTGCCGGCGACGCCGATCAGCACGGTATAGCCGTCGGCCGGCTGATGCATGACATATTCGCTGGCGACGGCGCCGACCGCGCCCGGCTTGTTTTCGATGACGATCGGTTGGCCCCAAGCCGCGCTGAGTTTTGGCGCGATCAGCCGCGCCACGATATCGACGCCGCCGCCTGGAGCGAAAGGCACAATGACGTGCACCGGCCGCGCCGGAAAATCCTGCGCTTGTGCCTGGGTTGCCGCGTGAGCGCTAAAAAGCGCGAATGCCAATGCGGCAGTTGGCCAAAATCGCCTGCCGATGGCCATGCCTCTTTCCTTTTGTTTCGGGCCATCGGCCGCGAGAACTCCAACAAATAGCCGGTCGCTTGCTCGCCGACCATGCCCTAGGCGCCAGGAATCAAGGAACTCGGGGCGGTTGCACCGGGGCGCTACGCCGCCTATATTCCCATCACCTTTCCAGTCATCCTTGATGACGTTGAGTGCTTCGCCCAAAAGGCGGGCGGAGCGCAGAGGAGATTTACCTATGGCGACCGCGCCCCTGATGCCGAAAGCAACCGCCGTGTGGCTGGTCGAGAATACCTCCCTGTCGTTCGACCAGATCGCTCAGCTCTGCAACCTGCATCCGCTGGAAGTGAAGGCGATCGCCGACGGCGACGCCGCGCAGGGCATCAAAGGGCTCGATCCGATCCTCACCGGACAATTGACCCGCGAGGAAATCTCCGCCGCCGAAGCCGATCCGAACCACCAGTTGCACATCGCCGATCCGAAGGTTCGCCTGCCGGAAGCCAAGCCGAAGAAAGGCCCGCGCTACACGCCGGTATCGCGCCGCCAGGACCGGCCGAACGCCATCCTGTGGCTGGTGCGCAACCATCCCGAGCTCAAGGACAGCGCCATCATGCGGCTCGTAGGCACCACCAAGTCGACTATTTCGGCGATCCGCGACCGCACTCATTGGAATTCGGCGAGCCTGACACCGCTCGATCCGGTGACGCTCGGCCTGTGCTCGCAGATCGATCTCGATATCGAAGTGCAGAAGGCGGCCAAGGAGAAGCCGGTGCCGATCGAAGCGCAGGGCGCGACGCTGTTGCCTGCTTCCGTCACCACCGCGCCGAAGGAAGAGCCCGAGCCCGCCGCGCCGGCTCCGGCGAAGAAGTCCGACGAGCTCGATGTCAACGCCGTCTTCGCCAAGCTCAAGCAGCTTGGTGGGAAGAGCGAGTAGTTCTTTCCTCCCCCGCTTGCGGGGGAGGTGGCGAGCAAAGCGAGCCGGTAGGGGCAAGTGACGGCTTGCTCAGAGCAAGCCAGCCCCCTCCACCGCCCTCCGGGCGGTCCCCCTCCCCCGCTTCGCGGGGGCGGAAAGCAATTCACCCCCGATCATTCCGCAACACCACGCACGCTCCGCCGGCTGCAATCAGCTTGTTGCAAAACTTTTCCAGATAGCCGCGATTGTCGTCGGCGATGCGGATGTTGTAGCGCATGGCGCTGCCAAGCCCGATGCCGCGGCTGCGCACCACGATCGGCTCTCGGTCGCCGATCAGCGCGGCATATTGTTTCTGGATCATGCGATAGACAGCCCAGGCCTTGCTCTCCGACCAGTTGGCGGTGAGCTGCATGCCCCAACGTGGCACATAGGAGGCGATGCGCTGCGCCTGTTCTTTCGGCGCCAGGATCAAATTCGCCAACCGCGTGCACGGCACACCCTGCGGGATCGTGGTCTCCGCGGTCTGCGGCGGCGACGGTGAGGCCCATTCGTCGGCAGTCCAGCCGGTGATGATGGCGACGTAATTGCGCGTCTCTTCCGGCAATGTACGACGGCCGGCGAGCCACGCACTCACCCGCCCCGGACCGGCATTGTAGCCCGCCGCAGCGAGACCGAGATTACCAAACTTTGCTTGCAGGTCGTGCAGATAGCTCGCCGAATTTTTTAGCGCCTCGATCGGATCGAATGGATCGGCGAGCCCGCGCCAATCGGCCGTCTGCGGCATAAACTGCGCAATACCCTGCGCGCCCTTGGGGCTCACCGCCTGCGCATTGAAGCGGCTCTCCTGCCAGATCACGCGGGCGAAGAACTCGACCGGAAGCCCGTTTGCCGCGGCGTCCTCTTCGACGGCGCGGCAGATGTCGTCGGCGGTCGGCGGGTTGTTTGGCGCGAGAGGCTGGCTCTGCGCCGCAGGCGGTTGGTCAGCCGGCGGACTGGAGGGTGACTGCGCGTTTGCAGCGAAGTTCCATACCCCCAAGCTGATGACAGCTAGCTGTCTTGCGAACCGCAGCATACCGGCTGACATATGAAATTGAGCTCGGCAACGCCACCGTAGGATGCCGTCAGCTCGTCATCGCAGAAGCGGCATGATCCCTAAGCCGCTGCGTCGGGCACATAATGCAAGACAAGAAGGTCGGCTATGGGGCAGCGCTCAATTGCATAGGCACGACCGTCATCGCCGCTGAATTCCACCAACGCCGCATCCTTACCGGACATCTCAACAACCGTACCGACCTGACCGCGTGCAAGCCCGGCCGCCGGCAAATCCGCCAGCAGCGCTACCACATCGAGTACCGAGAGTTGTGACGACTGCCCATTCATCATCACACCAAATAACCGGTTAAGCGAAATGCGGAGCCTACCTCGTCGCACGTTAGGGCTCGACTTCTCAGAACAAAACGGCGCGCCGGATGGGATGCGTAGAGTCAAAGGTCTGCTCAAACAACTTTAATAGCTCTCTTGTGAAGTGATGACCCTCATTTTTTAGCTCTCGGAAGGCAGAATCGTCACGTTCAGTTTTTTGTAATTCTTTCAAATGATCTCGAACCTCCTGATGCTCAAGCCGGTCTAAAAAGAACTCGTAACGGTCAAGCGCTGGCTGAACCTTATCTCTCCCACAAATTTTGACCATTCGGTTTATCACTGGAATATCGAAAAGCTCTTCGAGCGTCGCGATCTTGTCATTCCGTGACCGGTCAGCCGTCAATGCGACACTGAAAAGCCCGCTAGCATATAGTAGCTTGCGAGAAAATACCAATTTGATATTCCGAATGCCCCATGGCTTGGGTTTTTCGCCCTCTACGGTCTTAAATTCATAATCTACAGCCATCGTCCTATAAAAGCGAATAACATCATTAAGTAGAAAGAGCGCTAGCTGATGGTCGGTCATCCCATCCCCTATGTAGCGCTCCAGCATCTGATGACGGGCTTTCCTGAGACCGTCTCTATTGTAAAGCCAGTCACCCTCCAGCAGAAATAGCATTCGGCGCGTGAGCTTTTGATTGCTGTCATTTTCACCACCAATGTTGTTCAACATAGCCAAATTCGATTCGACCTTGGAAAACGCTCCTCCTTCCGCCGGCTCTATCGGCACCACTGTGGCGATAGCGTCTCTTACCTGGTCTAACCAAGGGAGCGCGTCTTCACCAACATCCGAGTCTGCTCGTTGCGTTATGACAAAAAAATCGATATCGGATTCTTTTGACGCCTCACGTCGAGCATATGAGCCACAAGTCACCACAACTTCGTTTGGTGGAACAATTCCAGCCAGGCCAGCTCGAAGCCTTTCAAGCGTAAGTTCCGAGTGTGCTCTCGCTCGATCGATAGCCGTCGTCATCAAATAAATCCTGCTCAACTTCAGTTGAAGGTTCAACTGCAATGGTCGGCGGGGCGAGCATACAATCAGTCTTACTTTGCCGATAGCGGGTAGCGTCTTCCCTTTTGAAGAAATCACCAGCCCTGTCGATAATAAAGCGCCTTAAACGATATGCAATTCCCCGGTCAAAAAAAGACGCTACATCCACATCGAATGACCGGCTTGTTAGGAGGTTGCGCAAACCGGGCAGCTTGCGAAAAATCCCTACCTCTGTATTGAAATAATCATTTGCCTTCAACGCAGCGATGTTATTACGCATGAATAACTGACACGCAAAGTCTGCCAATACGCCACGTCGCGAATTTATAAGTTGTCTGTAGACCAAATCTTTGTACAACCAAAATTCATCCACTACTCCTCTATCTCCGTCAGTCTTTCTATTTATCGCAGCGTCAAGGACTATCTCCGGATTTGCAATACTCAGCCGGGGCCCAGCATAAGCTTGAGATCGAAATATCCCTTCAATGGTATCAAAGTTAATCGGCCCCCCGAAAAAGCCATGATATTCATCGCCCTGACCAGAGATTATTGAAAGAATGCGATCTATATCTAAATTGTATTGCCGAAATAGTTGATAAATTTCACGACCAAGCGAAACTTGGCCAGTAAGAATATTTCGGGTCGCTTCGTGATGATCGAGTCCGAACGCTTCCTTAAAGATCGGCTCTAATGAGTGCGAAAGTGGTGCGTGACCAATATCGTGAACCAGCGCGGCGATACAAAGCAACCTTCGTGTAGAGGCATCTAAAAGCAATTTTTTCGCATAGAGCGTTGCTAGCCAAGCGACGCCAATACTGTGTTGGTAACGCGTATATCGAATATTGCCGCGAGCACCATTTGGTACTGGTACAATGAGGTAGTCAATTCCGCCTAGAAACCTTATTTGCTTAAGGCGCTGAAAAGCTTGAGTCGCAACAGTCTCCGCGATTAGAGAGTCTGCCTCCGCCAGCGCATCGATAGAAACCGGCACTGAAAAGTCGTAGGGGCGTTGATTCCAGCGTTCAGAGGAGGTCATCAATTATCCGTAGGAGCTACCGAAGCTCACTCCTGTATATAGTACAGAGATTCGCAATGGAGAGGGGTAATAATCCGATTATCCCCCAACGCCCTTCCCCTTCAACGCCTCGCCAATCTCATCCAAAATCACGGGATCGTCGATGGTCGCCGGCATCTGCCAGCTATCGCCATCGGCGATTTTCTTGATCGTCCCGCGCAAAATCTTGCCCGACCGCGTCTTCGGCAGCCGCGCCACCGTAATCGCGAGCTTGAACGCCGCCACCGGGCCGATCTTGTCGCGGATAAGCGCCACGCATTCCTTCTCGATCTCCGTCGGCGGGCGGTTGACGCCGGATTTGAGCACGATGAAGCCGCACGGCACCTCGCCCTTGAGCTCGTCCTTGATGCCCAGCACGGCGCATTCGGCGACGTCGGGGTGTGAGGCCAGCACTTCTTCCATGCCGCCGGTCGAAAGCCGGTGGCCGGCGACGTTGATGATGTCGTCGGTGCGGCCCATGACGAAGATATAGCCGTCGTCGTCCTTGAAGCCGGCGTCGGCGGTTTTATAGTAGCCGGGAAATTCGTCGAGATAGCTTTCGCGCATGCGCGCGTCGGCTTGCCACAAGGTCGGCAGGCAGGCCGGCGGCAGCGGCAGCTTGACGACGATCGAGCCCATCTTGCCCGGCGCGACTTCGTGGCAGCCCTCGTCGACGACGCGGATGTCGTAGCCGGGCATCGCTACGGTCGGCGAGCCGTGTTTGATGGGCAGCATGCCGAGGCCGACCGGGTTGCCGGCGATGCACCAGCCGGTCTCGGTCTGCCACCAGTGATCGATCACCGGAATTTTGAGAAGCGCTTCCGCCCATTCCAGCGTCGGCGGATCGGCGCGCTCGCCGGCGAGGAACAATGTACGAAACTTTCTCAAGTCGTGCCGCGCGAACAATTTGCCTTGCGGGTCTTCCTTCTTGATGGCGCGGAATGCGGTCGGTGCCGTGAACATGGCGACGGCGCCGTGCTCGGCGATGACACGCCAGAACGCGCCGGCGTCGGGCGTGCCGACCGGCTTGCCCTCGTAGAGGATCGTGGTGCAGCCGTGGAACAGCGGCGCGTAGACGATATAGGAATGGCCGACCACCCAGCCGATATCCGACGCCGTCCACCACACCTCGCCCGGCGCGATGCCGTAGAGATTTGGCATCGACCATTGCAGTGCGACCATGTGGCCGCCATTGTCGCGCATCACGCCCTTGGGCCGGCCGGTGGTGCCCGACGTATAGAGAATGTAGAGCGGGTCGGTCGCCGCCACCGGCACGCAGTCGAACGCCGAGCGCGCGTGGATCAGCGCATGATCGCGCATTGCCGCCCAGTCGCGGTCGCGGCCGTCGATCAGTTTTGCTTCGGTCTGCGGCCGTTGCAGGATCAGGCAGGCATCGGGCTTGTGCTGGGCGAGATTGATCGCCTCGTCGAGCAGCGGCTTATAGGCGACGATGCGGCCGGGCTCGATGCCGCAGCTTGCCGAGAGGATCACTTTCGGCTTGGCATCGTCGATCCGCGTCGCCAATTCGCGCGCGGCAAAACCGCCGAACACCACCGAATGGATGGCGCCGATCCGCGCGCAGGCCAGCATGGCGAATACCGCCTCCGGCACCATCGGCATGTAGAGAATGACCCGGTCGCCCTTTTGCACGCCGAGATCGCGCAGCATGCCGCCGAGCACCTGGGTCTCGGTCAGCAGGCGATGATAGGTGATGGCGCGTTTTTGGCCGGCGAGTGGCGAGTCGTAGATGATCGCCGTCTGCTCGCCGCGCCCGGCATCGACGTGGCGGTCGACCGCGTTGAAGCAGGTATTGCAGACGCCACCGACGAACCAGCGGCCGTAGACACCCGCGTTCGGGTCGAACACGGTTTTGGGCTTTTCGATCCAGTCGATGGCGGCCGCCGCTTCGCCCCAAAAGCCCTGCGGATCGCGCTGCCAGCGCGCGTAGGTCTCGTGATAGCGGCTCGAACGGGCGTCCATGACGGCCTTTCTGGGTTTGCGCCCAGGAACGGTGAGTCAGGAATCTTGACCGTTTGGCCGGCGCTGGCAAGCCTCAGCGGGCGATACGCCGGTCAGTTCGAGGGTTGTCAGCCCAAGCGAGCGCGCCGCCGCCGCGACCGATTTACGTGCATTGACGACGACGATGGCGCGGGCGCGCCGCCACACCGGCAGATCGTCCCTGCTGTCGCCGGCATAAATGAAGCCGCCGGGAAACAGTTGCGTCAGCGCCCGCGCCTTGGCCGGACCTTTGAGATTGCAGCTGCCGTCCGACGCGATCACCCGATCGAAGACGCGAAGGCGCGCGGCGATTGGCTCGGCCAGCAGCGCATCGGCCGCCGTCGCCAGCACCACGGAACGGCCGGCAGCTTTTTCGCGCAACAGCAGCGCCAATACATCCTGATGCAGTCTGAGACGATCGAAATCGATGCGGCAGCGCAGCGCCAGCTCGCGCTTGAATGCGGCACGGCCGCACCAAACCCATCCGATGCACGGCAGCACGATGAAGGGATTGCGGAGGAGTGCCGCGAAGAAGCTCTTGTAGAACATGTCGCCGGCGATCAGCGTGCCATCGAGATCAACCACCAGTGGCATCGCCAGCGGCAGCTCGAATGTCGAGCCCGTTTCGGGGCGAAGGCGGCCGTCGTGACGAGAGGAATCGGACGGTCGCGCGTCATCGAGAGCGAGCGTGCTCATGCCGCAGGCCTCAGCGGCCGAGCGGCGCGCAGACCGCGAGCCATCGTGCGTTGATAGGACTGGTCCTGCAGGCGCCGAAACCGATCGTGTTCGCGAGATTCAGGCTGTCGGCGTCGGGCGCCGTCACGATCAAAACCTGCGGCGCGCCGCGATTGGCAGTGCGGAAGGACGACACCGACTGCGCATCCTGCGCGAGCGACCAATCCGGCATCGCGCGCATGAAATCGGTGGCTTCCACATATTGCAGCGGGAAGTAGCCGAAATAGCGCTTCGACGGCAGCGGCGAGGACAGTCCGGCGCCGCGCGCGGCCAGGGCGGCAATCTGGTTGGCGTGGAGCATCGGGAGCAGGCGCCAGGAGAAGCCGGCGTTTTGCAGCGGCGTAAGGTCGACATTGATGAACGTCGCGCCGGGATGGCTGCGGCCGGCGGCGTATACGCTGTCCAGCGTCGGCGCCCAGCTTTTGTAGGCGATGGCGCGGATGGCGGTCTGACCGGCCAGCCCGATGAGCGCTGCCACGCCAAGCGCACGAACCAGCGCAGCGCTCAGCGGCGCGCCCGCGATCATCAGCACGACGGCGATCCAGGTGAACGGCGCTAATCGTTCCGAAAGCGAAGCCGCTCCGGTGCCGAGATTCAACGCCGAGAGCGCAAGAACCAGGATCAGAAAAATCGGCCAAAGCAGATCGAGAGAGCGAAAGCGGCGCAACGTCGCGATGCCGGCAACGGCCACGGCGCCCAGCAAGGGCGCCAGCGCGACGACTTCCCACCAGGTGAAGCTGAAGAGGTAACTCGCACCCACCAGCCTCGGAATGAGCTGCAAACGGCTGGGAATTTCACCCGAAAGATCGCGGTACGCGATCAGGAAACTTCCGACCAGCAGCAGCGTCGGCAGCGCCGCGGCAAGCGACCAGGCGCCATCGATCACAAATGTTCGCGCGGCGACCCGCGAACCGGATCGCCGCAGCGCGCCCATGGTGGTCGCCAAGCCTTCCGCCGCCAGCAACAAACAGGCGACCACGGCCGCGGTGACATGGGTCATGCAGAGCGCGAGTAGGAAAACGGCAGTCGCGAGCAAAGCACCAACATCATGCCGTCCTGCCAGCCGGCGTCGGCACACCGCAAACAGCAGAAACAGCGGCACGCCGAGCGCGTAGTTGTAAAAACCCAGATGAATGAAGCGGCCGAAGGCGAGCGGCAGCAGCAGCAGGACCGCCAGCGCCGGTTTTTTGCTGTCCGTGTGCGCGATGGCGAAGGCGGCTACGACCCAGACCAGCCCATAGAGCATGAGGAAGATGGAATTGGCGAATAGCGCATCGCCGGTCAGGCGGATGAGGCCGGCAATCACGGCGTAGATGGCGAAGTTCGGCTCGATGCGCGGGTTCCACTGATAGAACGACGCCGCGGGCTCCGCCAGCGTGCCGCCCCAACCGAACCGCGCGATCAGATCCGATTGGGCGAGATGCACCGGCCCGTCCTGGGTAGGAACGAGGTTGACCAGCCACACCGGTCCATCCAGCAGCACCACCAGCGTCGCGAACAACAACGCGGCCGTCGCGACGACAGCAACGTTCATACGCGGTACGGCGGACGCGATGCTCGACATGTCAGCGGGCCAGGGCCAGATGAATGAGATCGGAACTGGTGAGGCTGTCCAGCCACGGCAGATCGACAAATGTCAGCGCGCCGAACAACGCCATGGTGGCCGCGGCGCCGATCAATATCGCCGGCCGGCGCATCAGTTCCTCCGGGCGCGCGGCCGCCGAATCCGGCGTCAAGGCGAGATGCATGTAGGCGGCGAACAGCGCCACGAAGAACGGTACGACGGCGAGATATTCGATGCGATACTTGAGGAGAAAGATCGCCATCATGAAGGCAAAGCCCTGGGCATAGACGACGCAGCTCGTGACCAGGCTCGATTGGGTATAGACGGCGAACGAGGGGCGATACGCGGCCAGCGCCTTCTTGTCGCCGGTCTCGGCGATGGCGCGATGCTCCGACACGCGTTTGGCCGCCATCAGGAAGGCGCCGCCGCACCAATAGGCCAGCAGCACCGAAACCGGCGGCGCGAAGTGCAAGGTCACCGCAAACCAGCCGAACAAGAAGCGCAGCGGATTGTTCAGCGATTCGACGATCACATCGAGGAAGGCGCGGTCCTTGGCGCGGATCGGCTGCACGTTATAGATCACGCCGAACACCGAAAACGCCATGGCGACGATGCTAAACCCGCGGCCGAGCGTCTGCGCCGCCAGAAGGCCCGCGCATGTGAGCAGGAGATATTGCGCGAAGACGGCGGTGGCGGACATTTTCTTGTGCACCGCCGGCCGCGCCCGCTTGGTCGGATGCATGGCGTCGAACGGCGCGTCGAGCCACTCGTTGATGGTGTAGTTCGCCGACGACAGCGCCATCGCCACGATCAGGCAGACCATCAGCCGCGAGCTGAGCGACGCGTAGTCGATCGATCCGGCGGGCGACATGATCGCGGCGAAGACCACGCCCGGCACGATCAGGACGTGCTTGATCCAGTGGTCGGGCCGCGCGATGGCGATATAGTCGGAGAGCCGCGCCGCGGGCTGACCCGCGCGTGTAACTGACAGGAACCGAGTTTGGTTCGATACCAGCATCGGGAAGGCATCGCTGAAAACAACTCTGAGTTCAAAGCAAGGTTGCGGTTTACGTTAAGCTCCGCGGGATTCATCATGAACCTTTACGATCTTCACCGGGCACCGGCGCCGCTTCGGCATTGATTGGAACCATCGCTTCGCTAGGCTAAAGTCGTGGCAACGGGGAAGCCATGCCGACACCCTACGACACCGATCTCGACCGCAACGCGGCGAATTTTCAGCCGCTGACGCCGCTGTCGTTCCTGGCGCGCGCCGCCGCGGTCTATCCGGACCAGACCGCGATCATCCACGGCAAGCGCTCGTGGACCTATCGCGAGTTTTTCGCGCGCGCGAAACAACTTGCCTCGGCGCTGGCCAAGCGCGGCATCAAGCGCGGCGATACAGTCGCGGTGGTGCTGCCCAATGTGCCGGCGATGCTGGAAGCGCACTACGGCGTGGCCATGGCCGGCGCCGTGCTCAATTCGATCAACACCCGGCTCGACGCCGCCATCATCGCGTTTACGCTCGACCACGGCGAGGCCAAGGTGCTGATCGCCGATCGCGAGTTCGCCAAGGTGGTCAAAGACGCGCTCGGCGCCTGCAAGGCCAAGCCGCTGGTGATCGACTATGACGATCCGGAATTCTCAGGTCCTGGCGAACGGCTCGGCAATCTCGAATACGAAGAGTTCGTCAGCCAAGGCGACGCCGATTTCGCCTGGCTGATGCCGAACGACGAATGGGACGCGATATCGCTGAACTATACGTCGGGCACCACCGGCGATCCCAAGGGCGTCGTCTACCATCATCGCGGGGCGTATCTGTTGGCGATGGCGAACGTCATCACCTGCGCCATGGCCAAGCATCCGGTCTATCTGTGGACCTTGCCGATGTTCCACTGCAACGGCTGGTGCTTTCCATGGACACTGTCGGTGGTCGCGGGTACTCACGTTTGCTTACGGGCAGTTCGCGCGGCGCCGATTTTTGACGCCATCGCCACCCATAAGGTGACGCATCTGTGCGGCGCACCGATCGTGATGTCGACCTTGCTCAACGCGCCGGAAGAGGAACGAAAACCCCTGCCCCACGTCGTCGAGTTCGTCACCGCGGCGGCGCCGCCGCCGGAATCGGTTCTGGCCGCGATGAAGGCCGCCGGCTTCAACGTCACCCACGTCTACGGCCTGACCGAGACCTACGGGCCGGCGAGCGTCAACGACTGGCATCGCGAATGGGACGCGCTGCCGGGCTCCGAGCAGGCGGCGAAGAAAGCGCGCCAGGGCGTGAGCTATCCGGTGCTCGACGCGCTCGACGTGCGCGACCCGGAAACCATGCAAGCAGTGCCGCGCGACGGCGAGACGCTGGGCGAAGTGATGTTCCGCGGCAATGTGGTGATGAAGGGCTATCTGAAAAACAAAGCGTCGACCGCGGCAGCCTTCGCCGGCGGCTGGTTTCACTCCGGCGACCTCGGCGTCATCCAGCCCGACGGCTATGTCCAGCTCAAGGACCGCTCCAAGGACATCATCATCTCCGGCGGCGAGAACATTTCCTCGATCGAAGTCGAGGACGCGCTCTACAAGCACCCGGCAGTGCAGGTGGTGGCCGTGGTCGCCAAGCCCGACGAGAAGTGGGGCGAAACGCCGTGCGCCTTCGTCGAGCTAAAACCCGACGCCACCGCGACCGCCGAGGAGCTGATCGCCTGGTGCCGAAAGCACCTCGCCACCTACAAATGCCCGCGCTACGTGGTGTTCGAGACCGTGCCGAAGACGAGCACCGGCAAGATACAGAAATTCAAGCTACGGGAGACGGCGAAGAGGATGTGAAAAACGCCGCTCGTTCCCTTGGCGGCGGGACTTCAGCGGGCACCTTGATTGAAAATAAGAAACACACCTACGTCCCCGCTTGCGCGCGGACGGGCAGACAAAACAACCGCTTGGCTTTGCCGCTTAGTGGACGAGTTCGTCGTGCCGTAACCGCACGATCTCGTCCTTTACGTACAATTTCTTGCGCTTTAATTGCGCGATTTCCAGGTCGTCCGTCGATGGGTGGGTGAGAG
The DNA here is from genome assembly GCA_049584715.1 of Xanthobacteraceae bacterium. GTDB lineage: Bacteria > Pseudomonadota > Alphaproteobacteria > Rhizobiales > Xanthobacteraceae > BOG-931. The sequence continues at coordinate 6,739 of JBAUYI010000074.1, read as the reverse complement.
CTTCGCTAATTTCGGTTTCGAGTGCTTCGTGCCGTCTTTCGAGTTCCGCGAGATGCGCTTCAATCGCCATGTGGCCTGTCTCCTTGCGCGTCAGATCCTTGGCTTAATCAGATCGACCTACGCCAGCCCAACATCACAAATCATACTCCTTTTCGGGGCGCTGGAAAATCCCCTTTGTGCACGGTTCCCCTATGCCAAAGTATCATGCGGGCTTGTCGGGCGTTAACCAAAACGCGATACTCCAGAACCACTTACCGGCCTAAACGGCGCCCAAGGGGCCTACCAAGCGCTGACCCAGCGGCCACCACGGCGCGACCAAGGCGGCGATGACGCAAGAGGAAGAACGCGAGCTTCGGGCGCAGCTTGCGCGCCTGCAGCAGGCGCATCGCGACCTCGACGCCGCGATTGCGGCACTGCAGGATTCGCCGGGCGCCGACGTCATCCAGGTGCAGCGCCTGAAGAAGCGCAAGCTACAGTTGCGCGACCGCATCACCTTCATCGAAGACCAGCTCACGCCGGATATCATTGCGTAACGCCTCCTTCTCCCCGCGTGCGGGGAGAAGGTCGGGATGAGGGGGCGTTGCCGCGAGTCTGAGCTTGTCGGAAATATTCTGAGCACGGCGGAGAGGACCCCTCACCCCATCCCTCTCCCCGCACGCGGGGAGAGGGAGGAGTTTCCCTTTCGCTCAGCCTTTCTCGCATACATCGCCGCGTCGGCGCGGGCGATGACGTCGGCCGGCGTATCGAGCGCGCCGAGGAGCACAACGCCGGCGGAGGCGCCGACGACCAGCGTCGACGCGTTCCAGCGCACCGGCGTTCCATAAACGGCGGCTTCGAGCGCGCCGGCTTTGGCGGCGGCATTGGTGCCGTTGACGTTCCACAGCAGCACGGCGAATTCGTCGCCGCCGATGCGCGCCACCACGTCGGAGGCGCGCACGCTGCGAACCAGCGCCGCCGCGATCGCCTTGAGCACGGCGTCGCCGGCGCTATGGCCGTGGCGGTCGTTGACCGGCTTGAAGCCGTCGAGATCGATATAGATCAGCGCCGCGCTGGTGCCGTAGCGCTTGACGTAAGCCAGCGAGCGCTTGAGCTCGCGCTCGAAACCGCGGCGGTTGAGCACATCGGTCAGCGGATCGACGTCGACCCTCGCCTCGAGATCCAGAATGCGCGCGCGCGAATCCTGCAGTTGCGCCGCCAGTGCGTCGACCTCGGCGGCGAGCCGCATGACGACCGCGCGCGATGGCAGGCGCGACGCTTTGGCTGTTTCGGCGCCAGCGTGCTTGCCGAAAGGTGCGCGGGACGATTTTGGTTGCGTTCGCCGCGACGGCTTACGCTCCGACTTTGCCGCCTTGCGTTTCATGTGCGGTGAAATTCCCGAAGCGCGAATCGCAAAGCGAGGATAGCGCGTGCTCCGGCCCGGCACAGCGCCTGCCGCCGGACCGCGAAAATCGCCCGTCATACAAGGCGCAAAAGACCTGCGACGGAATGTCGCATGCCTCACGCGGCCTGCAGAAACCCGATCGGCTCCGTCAGCGCGTCGTTGAACACCGCCGCCGTCAACGGCCGGCGGCCGGTGTCGAGGTTCAGTCGATTGCCGCGAGCGCCGTCGCTTCGTGATTTTCCAACAGCGTCACGACGCTTTCGCCGTGCCGCACTTTCAGCTCGATCAAACAATCGATGACGGCCGATGATTGCGTCCCACGAGTCGCCGCCGACAGATACGAACGCCGACGGCCGGCCGTCGGCCGTCGGCGTGCATTTCGCAACGCAGAAAGAGGCTGCGGAGCTTATCCAAACAGACGTGAATATCGCCGAGGGCGTCAGTGAGAGACATTGCTGTTTTCGACTGCCGTTCGCTTTTCAATGATGGCGATATTCAGGCATAGCCGTTCAGTCCGCATTCACCAAAAAATGAGAACCTTGGCGCGCTGGGAGGGCGATGGGAGTTCTGCAAAGAACCCACGCTGGTCGAGGTGAATATCATGCGGAAGATTTTGACGGCGCTGGTTGCGATAACGGCCATCGCCGGGGCGGCTGTGGCGACGTCGGGCACGGCGGAGGCGGGCTGGGGTGGCTGGCATGGCGGCTGGCGCGGTGGATGGGGTTGGGGTCCCGGCCCGGTCATCGGCGGATTTGCGGCTGGCGCCCTGATCGGCGGCGCTTTGGCGGCGCCGTATTTCTATCCCTACCCTGCCGGTTACTACGCCGGCTACTACGCCGCGCCGCCATACGGCGGTCCTTGCGTGTGGCGGCGGGTGTGGACCGGATATGGCTGGGTGCGCGCCTGCGTGTGACGGCGCGCGTCAACCTTTTCGGACCTGAAAAAGCGGCGGCGGTGCGCACGGCGACGGCTTAATTGCCGGGGCGTGCACCAGGGTACCACCGCCGGCGCACCAAACTTCCGCCAAAGAGTACCGCCAGAATGGCAAAAGGGCGCGCAAGTGGTGCCGCGAAAATCGGGGGTTTCACGGGGACTCCTGCTGACAAAATTTCAGATCGGCACCCGTCCGATCGCTTGAGGAGAACACATGCTTAAATCGCTCATTGGGCATAAGTCGCTCATTGGCCTTGCCGCCGCAGCGGGCATCGGCCTTGCTTCATTGGCGGCGCCGGCTCCGGCGAACGCCGGCTGCTGGGGCTGCGGTGTCGGCTTCGGCGTCCTCGGCGGCGTCGCCGCGGGCGCCATCATCGGCAGCGCCATCGCCAACAGCCCGCCGCCGGGCTATTACCCGCCGCCTCCTGGATATTATCCGCCGCCGCCCGGATATTACCCGCCGCCGGCCGCTTATGGCCCGCCGCCCGGCCCCGGTTATGCGCAACTCGCGCCGGGCTGCCGTTGGGCGCAGCGCCGGGTCTGGGTCGAAGGCGTCGGCTACCAGATGCGGACCATTCAGGTCTGTCAGTAAGCAAGTCTATTGGTAAACCGGTGCGGTCCTGACCGCGCAACAGCGCAGAATTATTCCGGCCGGCTGGCAACAGCCGGCCGGTTTGTTTTTCAGCTTTAATCCGTTTATGCGCAAGATCGCCTTGCAACCATGCCATACACTGCGTGCGATGCGCGATTACTTCATACGACAATGCCTGTAGAAACAACGAGAGACGTGATCGTGCGCTCCCTCTCGGCGGATCAGGAGGATGCGGTTGTCGAGCGCGCCGGCACTGCGCAAAGGATCGTCGCAAAAGTGCGGCGGTTCGCCTGGTTGGCGCTTGCGGTTGCGCGCGAGATCGTCGCCTGGGCGTGGGAAACGTCGTGGGAAAAATTGTCCCGCATCCGGGCGGGCAAGCGCACGATGACGGTGCTGATGGGGATCGTCATCAGCGTGCTGTGCGTCTATGCCGGCGTGCTGGCGATGCTTTATTTCACGCAGCGCTCGCTGTTGTATTTTCCGGAAACCATCCACACCACGCCGGCTGCCGCCGGCCTGCCGCAAGCCGAAGAGGTCAAGCTGACCACGTCCGACGGCGAGCACATCTTCGCCTGGCACGTGCCGCCGCGCGACGGCAAGCCGGTCATTCTTTATTTGCACGGCAACGGCGGCGCGCTGCGCTACCGCGTCGAGCGCTTCACTCGGCTGATCACCGACGGCATCGGCATCGTCGCGGTGGAATATCGCGGCTATGGCGGCTCGAGCGGCAGCCCGAGCGAGCGTGGCCTCATCGCCGATGCCGAAGCCGGTTACGCCTTCGCCGCGGCGCGCTATTCAACCCAACAGATCGTGGTCTGGGGCGAGTCGCTCGGCACCGGCGTCGCGGTGGCGCTGGCGGCGGAAAAACCGGTCGGCCGCGTCATCCTGGAAGCGCCGTTCACCTCCGCCGCCGCGGTCGGCGCCAAGCACTATTGGTACATGCCGGTCCGGCTTCTGATGACCGATCAATTCCGCTCCGACGCACGCATCGGCAAAGTCACGGCGCCGTTGTTGATCCTGCACGGTGTGAAAGACCAGACCGTGCCCTATGCCATGGGCGAGCACCTGTTCGAGATCGCCAACAAGCCGAAGCACATCGTGCGTTTCCTCGACGGTGGCCACGAAGACCTCGACAAGAACGGGGCGCTGATCGCCGTCGGGCGTTTTCTTGCGGGGGATTTGGATTAGGCCGTCATTCCGGATTGCCGCGAAGCGGCAAGTCCGGAATCCATATTCACGAATCGTGGTTATGGATTCCGGGTTCCTCGCTTCGCTCGGCCCCGGAATGACGGCGCCTACTGCGGCACGGTCATCAGCTCGAGCACGTGGCCGTTGGGATCGCGGAAATAGACGCCGCGGCCGCCGTTCCAATCGTTGAGCTTGCCGTCGTCGAGGCTCCACGGCGCGCTGCCGAAACTGATCTTGGCCTTCTTGATGCGGCCGAGGATGGCGTCGAACTCGGCCTTGCTGACATGAAAAGCGTAATGATGGCTCTCGAACTTGGCGTCGTCGTCAAACAACAGCGTCAACGTCTTGTTGACCCGCACCGGCGCGAAATAGCCGCTGCGTCCGCGTTTCAATCCGAAAAGGCGAGCAAAGAATTTGGCTGCCGCGACTTTGTCGCGCGCCGGCACGATGGCGTGGTTGAGCGTGATGGTCATCGCTGCTCCTCGAATTCGTAGCCCGGATTGAGCCAACGGGTCCGGCCCGAAGTGGCCGGCCCGATGACAGGCTCCGCGAAATCCGGGATTATGCGGCGAGGCCGTCCCCGGGTTTCGCTCCGCTCAACCCGGGCTACATGTCCGATCAAAACGTCTGATAGGTCTGCCCCGCCCGGCCGCCGACCCGGGCGAAGCCGGTCTGCGCCGGCTGATATTTGTCGTTGATGTTGAGCGCTTTCGCATAAGAGCCCGCGGCCTTCTCCTTTTGCCCGAGCCGCTCGTAGGCGAGGCCGCGGCTGGCCCAGGCTTTGGCACTCGTCGGGTCGGCCTGCACCGCTTCATCGAGATCGCCGGCCGCCGACTTGTTGTCGCCGGTCGCGAGGTAGCTCAAGCCGCGGGCGATGAACAGATCGGTGCGCTGCGTGGTGAGCCCAAGCGCGGTGGAGAAATCGTCGATGGCGACCTGGTGCTGACGCTGGCTCTGATAGAGCAGGCCGCGGCTGTAATAGGCCTCCGCATTGTCGGGTTTCAGCGCGATCGCCTTGTTGAAATCGGCCAAGGCCTGGGCGCTCTTGCCCTGCTGGCTCTCGACCATGCCGCGGCCGACATAGGCCGTCGCGTAGCCGGCATCGAGCGACAACGCCTTGTCGTAATCGGCCTGCGCCAGATCGAGCTTGCCGGTCTTGCGATAGACCAGCCCGCGATTGGCATAGGCCTGGGTGTAATTCGGATCGAGGCTGATCGCCTTGTCGAAGTCGGCCAGCGCCTGCTCGTTGCGTCCGGCTTCGCCGAACACCGAGCCGCGCATGTTGTAGGCCTGCGGGTCGTTGGGATGCTTTTCGATGACTTCGCTGAGCGACGTCAGGTTGGGTGCCGCCGTGGCATAGGCTGGATCGTTGTTTTCGGCGGCGGGCGCGTTGCCGAGCGTGGAGCAACCGGCCAGCGCGAAAGCGGCGAACGCGAGCGCGAGCGCGATAACGCCCGCCCCATTCCACCCGGCACTGGCGATGGTCGATCCTGTCATCCGAAGGCTCTTGGCCCAGTCAGGTAGGCCACGTCCGGCAAGACGATACCACCGCCGGGCGGCAAAAAAAGACGCGGCGGCCGTAAGCCCCCGCGCCGTCGTCGAAATCGCTGTAAAATCGGGCTTTATGCGTCAGCCGAAACGGGGCGCGCGCGGCGGACCGGACCTGCCGGCGCCAGGGCCGCCCGGCCCCCCCAGGCCACCGGGGCCGACCGGCTTCGGCTTCATCGGCAACATCCCCTCGCGCTGCAACTTCTTGCGCGCAAGCTTGCGGGCGCGGCGGATCGCCTCCGCCTTTTCCCGCGCCTTTTTTTCCGATGGTTTTTCGTAGTGGCCGCGGAGTTTCATCTCGCGGAAAACGCCCTCGCGCTGCATCTTTTTCTTCAGCACCTTGAGGGCTTGGTCAACATTGTTGTCACGGACGAGAACCTGCACGCGTGCTCCTTTTGTTGCAGTTAGGTTCGCGGGATTGCATGACGACGTTAGCGTAACCGCCCACGCCGCCGTGGCGCGCCATGTAGCAGAACAGCGCCGGAAAGTCCATAAGTCGGGCCGGTTTTGGCCAAGACCGGCTCGCGCCGGTCCCATCCATTACCCAGGCGCGCCCGGACGAAACGCATCGGCGCCCGGGCGCGACTTGCGCAGCGACAGGTTCTTGAGAGTCCGATGCAGGACGGTCAGCCAGGGCTGCGGCGCGCCGTCGCCGGCGTCGAACGGACAAACAAACGGCAGGGGATGCAGCTTGCGCAGCGCCACCCGGATGCTGCAATCGATGACGGTATCGCCGCCATACGGATTCATCTGTCGCAAATAGTCCGGGATCTTGGCCGGCCCCCAGGCGGTGAAGCGGATATAGAGCGCCTCGTAGCCGTTGAAATTCGCCAGCATGTTGAAAAATTTCGGCTGGTAGCCGACCAGCCCGTGATCGATCAGGCCGCCGGCGGGCAACTCGTGGTACATGATGCCGCCGACCCGGACCAGATGATGGATGATGCGAAACGCATTCATCTGATTGGCGACGTGCTCGGTGGTGCCGGCATTCACCACCAGGTCGAAGGCGCCGCGCAGCCGCCGCGGAACCTTGCCGCGATTGAGATCGATGCGGATGGCATCGCCTTCGACGTCGATGGCACTGCGCGCAAATCCGA
>JBAUYI010000073.1:0-14172 GCA_049584715.1 Xanthobacteraceae bacterium | reverse complement strand
GCCGCGGCGGTGACGATCGTGGTGAGGAAGGTGACGGCGACGATGACCCAGCCGTAATGGATGTTGCGGCGCTCGAGCGCCGCGGCGAGGGCGGAGGACACCATGGTTCCGTTCCAATCGTCGATTTTAGACGTCAACTTAGATGACGATCATCATCTAACACTTGCCTATTGATGACGATCGTCATATAATTTGTCAAGCAGTCGACGCCGCTGCATAGCTGAGGTGCTTCATGCGGGTGAGCCGGGAAAAAGCCGCCGAACATCGCGACCGTATCATCGACGCCGCCGGCGCCTTGTTTCGCGCCAAGGGATTCGGCGGCATCGGCGTCGCCGACATCATGAAAGCCGCCGACCTGACCCACGGCGGTTTTTACGGCCATTTCGCCTCCAAGGACGATCTCGTCGCCCAGGCCAGCCGCCGCACCATGGCGCACGCCGCGGCGAACTGGACCAAGTTGGTCGAGGCCGCGCCCGATAACCCCTACGCGGCGCTGCTCGAGCATTACCTGTCGCCAAAACATCGCGACGACCCCGGCAAGGGCTGCGCGTTCGCCGCGTTGGGCAACGATGCGGCGCGCAGCGGCAAGATCGTGCGCAAGGCGTTTGCCGAAGGATTGGCGCCGCTCGTCGATATTTTGGCGCAGTCGATCCCCGGCAAGTCCAAGGCTGGGCGGCGTCGCAAGGCGGTTGCCGCCATGGCAACCCTGGTCGGCGCCTTGACCATGGCGCGCGCCGTCGAAGGCACGCCGCTGTCCGACGAAATGCTCGAAGCCGCCCACCGCGAGCTTGTCGCCGCAGCGCGCCTCTGACCTTGCCGGGGCGGCTGCATTTTGTTCTCTAAACGTTCTTGAAAGGGCCGCCGAGTTCCGGTAGGCTCGCGCATAGGGCAGGGGCTGCCATGGTCCAGCGCGTCTCAACGGTTGCGTTCGAAGGCATCGAGGTGCGGCCGGTCGATGTCCAGGTGCAGGTCGCGCCGGGGCTGCCGGCGTTCAACGTCGTCGGCCTGCCCGACAAGGCGGTTTCCGAAGCGCGCGAGCGGGTGCGCTCGGCGCTGACCGCCTCGGGCCTGGCGCTGCCGTCGCGCCGCATCACCATCAATCTCGCCCCGGCCGACCTGCCCAAGGAAGGCAGCCACTACGATCTGCCGATCGCGCTCGGCCTGATGGCCGCCATCGGCGCCATTCCGCACGATGCGCTGGCGGGTTTTACCGTGCTCGGCGAGCTCGGCCTCGATGGCTCGATCGCGCCGGTCGCCGGCGTATTGCCCGCCGCCATCGGCGCCAATGCGCGTGGCGAAGGTTTGATGTGCCCGGCGGCGTGTGGGCCGGAAGCGGCCTGGGCGAGCCCCGAGATCGAAATCATCGCGGCGTCTTCGCTCATCCAGCTCGCCAACCATTTCAAGGGCACCCAGGTGCTGTCGCGGCCGCAGCCAAAGATCCTCGAAGTGGATGGTCCCGCGCTCGACCTCGCCGACATCAAGGGCCAGGAAAGCGCCAAGCGCGCGCTCGAAGTCGCCGCGGCCGGCGGTCACAATCTGCTGATGGTCGGACCGCCCGGCGCGGGAAAATCGATGCTGGCGGCGCGGTTGCCGACTATTCTGCCGCCGCTGGCGCCTTCCGAATTGCTCGAAGTCTCCATGGTCGCTTCGATCGCCGGCGAAATCAAAGGCGGCGCACTGACCAACCGTCGCCCGTTCCGCGCCCCGCATCATTCCGCCAGCATGCCGGCACTGGTCGGCGGTGGCTTGCACGCGCGGCCCGGCGAAGTTTCGCTGGCGCACCACGGCGTGCTGTTCCTGGACGAGCTACCGGAATTCCAACCGCAGGCGCTCGATTCACTGCGCCAGCCGCTGGAGACGGGTGAAGTGTCCATTGCGCGCGCCAATCATCGCGTCACCTATCCGGCGCGCTTCATGCTGGTCGCGGCGATGAATCCATGCCGCTGCGGCCGCGCCAGCGAACCCGGCTTTACCTGCAGCCGCAGGCCCAACACGCGCTGCGTCGCCGACTATCAAACGCGGATCTCCGGCCCGCTGATCGACCGCATCGACTTGCACATCGAAGTGCCGGCGGTGACCGCGGCCGATCTCATCCTGCCGCCGCCCGCCGAAGGCAGCCGCGAAATCGCCGAGCGCGTCGCGCTTGCCCGCGAACGCCAGGTCGCCCGCTACGCCGCGATCGGTCTGCCCCATGTCCGCAGCAATGCGGCGGTGTCGAGCGCGGTGCTGGAGGATGTGGCACGGCCGGATGCCAGCGGGATGACGCTCTTGCGCGACGCCGCCGACGCCATGCGGCTGACGGCGCGCGGGTATCATCGCGTGCTGCGCGTGGCACGCACGCTGGCCGATCTCGACGGCGTGGACAAAGTCGGCCGCGTGCATCTCGCCGAGGCACTGTCGTATCGCGCGTTGGCGGATGAGATCAGGCGCGCGGCCTAACTAAGAAATAGCTGTGAGGCCTTAGAAAGCGGCATTGATCGCATGGACAGCACTCTGTTCGCGTTGGTGATCTTGTCAAGGATCGAAGACCGCCGGAGGCGGCGGCGCCATAGCCCGTCGAAGGCGCGCGTAACCGCGCTGATGGCGCCGTCCTTGACAAGATCACCAGCGCGAACAACCAACATCCATGCGATCAAGGCCGCCATCAGCTCAGCGTAGGATCTATTGATCCTGCCCGTGCCATTGACTGCTATTCCGTAACCGCCGACTCTCGCGATGATTCGCGACCCCCCTGTTTGCGCGTCCGGCGTCGCGCGCGACCGCCATGCCCAAACCGTCCCGCAAGCTCGCCTTTGTTACCGCCGCGACCGATCACGGCACCTTCATCGTGAATCGGTTCGATCAGATGATCGTCGACGGCAATCAAGGCTACGGCGTCGGCCTCCAACTCCTGGAGAACGCCCACTTCGACCCCGATGAAGTCGATTTGCTGCTGCGGGCGCTTGACTTGCGCCGGCAATGCTACGGCGACGGCGTGGTGGCGATCGATTGCGGCGCCAATGTCGGGGTCCACACCATCGAGTGGGCGAAACATATGACCGCCTGGGGCGCCGTGCTGGCGATCGAAGCCCAGGAGCGCATCTACTATGCGCTGGCCGGCAATATCGCGATCAACAACTGCTTCAATGCCCGCGCCATTCACGCCGCCGTATCGGATCGCGCCAGCACGATGAAAATTCCGGTGCCGAATTATTCCGTCGCCGCAAGTTTCGGCAGTCTCGAGCTCAAGCAGCGCGACGGCACCGAATTCATCGGCCAGGCCATCGATTACTCCGAGAGCAAAATGGTCGAGGTGCCGACGGTCAGTCTCGATTCGCTCAATCTGGCCCGCATCGATCTGATAAAGATCGATATCGAAGGAATGGAAATGGATGCCTTGGCGGGCGCCGGCCAATGCATCGGCGATCTGCACCCGATCCTGTTGATCGAGACCATCAAGAGCGACAAGAACGCCATCGCCGCCTGGCTGGATAAACTCGGTTACACGGTTCTCGACATTGGGATAAATTTTTTCGCCATCCACGCCGACGACAAATGTCTCCCCCACATCAAAATGGCGAACCCCGCGGCGGCTTGAGCTTCACCCGCCGTTGCTGATCCCGCCGCGCATGCCGATCGCGGACAGAAATTCCTGCCGGGTCTCGGCATGATCGCGGAACACGCCGAGCATGCGGCTCGTCACCATGGTGACACCGGGCTTGTGCACGCCGCGCGTGGTCATGCATTGGTGCGTGCCCTCGGTGACCACGGCGACGCCGTGAGGTTTTAGGACGGCATCCAGGCAGGCTGCGATCTCGGCCGTCATCTTCTCCTGGATCTGCAGCCGCCGCGCGTAAACCTCGACCAGCCGCGCCAGCTTGGAAATGCCGACCACGCGGTTGCGTGGCAGATAGCCGATATGCACGCGGCCTATGATCGGCGCGATGTGATGCTCGCAATGGGACTCGAAGCGGATGTCGCGCAGCACGACGACCTCGTCATAGCCGCCGGTCTCCTCGAAAGTGCGCTTGAGATATTCGCGCGGGTCGTCGTTGTAGCCGGAGAACCATTCCTCGTAGGCGCGCGCTACCCGCGCCGGCGTGGCGCGAAGCCCCTCGCGGTCGGGATCGTCGCCGGCCCAGCGGATCAGGGTGCGGATCGCGGTCTCGGCCTCGGCACGCGATGGCCGGCCCGGCCCGGCAGGGTTTGTGCGCGCGCGTTTGGAACTCGTCACTTTAGCCATTCTGCTGTCTCCGGCCGCGATCCATACACGAACCCGGTCGATTGGACCAAGTCGAGGGGTCGAAATCGATAGGCCCAAGTCTTAATGGACCAAAGCCGATGTTAACAAAGCATCAACCCTCCCTCCAATCGCCCTGAACCCGCATTGCCGACGGCAAGGGATGCGCAACACTCATAGGCCAAATTGCCGCGTCATATCGATAAACCAGGCATGAGCGCGGCGACGACCGACAGCCGCGACCAACAGGCCGAGCGGGGATAGGGACCATGCTCCCGCGCATCACCCTCCTGAAACCCGCCATCATCACCCGCCGGGTCTTCTCCGTCGTCATCCGCGCCCTCGTCGTTACGACGATGTCGTTCGGCATCGCTTTCGGCTTTCTGTCGGGAACGATGTCGCAGGGAGCGCACTACGACCCAAACGCTTTTGCGATCGGCGTCGCCGCCTTGTTCGGCGCCGCATGCGGGGCGATGGGCCTCCTGATTTCGCGCATCCACCAGATGAAGGTGGAGCTGCGCCGCCTCGAAGCACATCTCGAGGAGGCCTCCGACCGCAATTGGGAAATCAGCGAAGCGCAGGAGCGCGCCAAAAACTTCTTCGAGGCACAGGGCGACGTCATTGTGCGCCGCGACGGCGATGGCACCATCACTTATGCCAACGACGCATTCTGCGCGCTGGCGGGACGCTCGCGCGACGATCTGCTTGCGACCACCTTTGCGCTGCCAGTGGAGATCCAAGGCGACATTGCCAATCTCGCCGACGGCACCCGGGTGCACGACCAGAAGATCGCCGCGCCGGGCGGCGCGCGCTGGATCGCCTGGCGCGAGGTCTCGGTACGCGTCGACGGCGGCAGCGAGGTGCAAAGCGTCGGCCGCGACATGACCGACCGCGTGATGGCGGAGCGCGCGCTCGCCGACGCCCGCGATCAGGCGGAAGCGGCAAGCCGCGCCAAATCGCGGTTCCTGGCCATGGTCTCGCACGAGATCCGCACGCCCCTCAACGGCATCCTCGGCATGGCGGATCTACTCGGCGACACGCCGCTGTCGCCGGAGCAGACCACCTACCTGAACGCGATGAAGACGTCGGGCGACACGCTGCTGTCGTTCATCGAAGAGATGCTCGACCTCGCCAAGATCGAAGCCGGCCGACTCGATCTCGAGGCGCGGCCTTTTGCGCTTGCAGCCTTCGTCGAAGAGTCCGTCGAATTGCTCGGACCGCGCGCCCAGGCCAAGGGCCTCGAAATCTGCTGCTATGTCGACGAGCGCCTGCCGGCGCGCGTGGTCGGCGATGCGGCGCGGCTGCGCCAAGTGCTGTTCAATCTCGCCGGCAACGCCATCAAATTCACCGAGCTCGGCGGCGTTTCGATCATCGTCGAGCCGGACGCGCAGCCGGATGCGATCGCGATTTCGGTGCGCGACACCGGCATCGGCATTTCGGCGGAAGACCAGGCACGCATTTTCCTCGAGTTCGAGCAGGCCGACGGCAGTTCGACGCGCAGATTCGGTGGCACCGGCCTCGGGCTCACCATTTCCAAACGCATCGTCGAGCGGATGGCAGGCTCGATCGCGGTCGAGAGCGCGCCTGGCGAAGGCTCAACGTTCCGCGTCAGCCTGCCGCTGCCGCGCGTTGGCAACAGTGACGAAGCCACGGTCGCCATCCCCGACCTTGCCGGCAACGATATTCTCATCGTCGCGCCTGCGGCGATCGAAGCATCGCTGTTGGCGCGGCGCCTGCAACGCTGGGGCGCTCGGACGACGATCGTTCCCGATGAGAGCGTGGCCGCGGCCATTTTGCCGGAGCAAATTTGGAGCGCCGTGCTGGTCGATCACACCCTTGGCACCACGGCGAGCGAAGCGCTCGCCCGCATGACTGCCGTCATTCCCCGCCGCATCGTGCTGGTGACACCCGCCATGCGCGCCGAGCTCACGGGCCTCAAGGACGCGGGATTTACCGGCTATTTGATCAAGCCGGTGCGCGCCGCTTCGCTGGCCGCGCGCTTCGCGCCGGACGATGCCTTCGATCCCGGCGCCGCAAGCGAGATTACGGACACGCCGAGCCAAGCGCGTTCCGGTCGCGGGCTCTCGATCATGGTTGCCGAGGATAACGAGATCAACGCGCTGCTGGCGCGCGCGCTTCTGGTGAAACTTGGCCACCGCCCGACCATGGCGGAGAACGGCGGCGCGGCGATCGAGAGCTGGCTTGCCGCGCGGGCGGGCGGCGCGGCCTACGATTGCGTGCTCATGGATCTGCACATGCCGGGCATGGATGGGCTGGAAGCGACCCGCCGCATCCGCGCCATGGAAGCCGAGCACAACGACATGCGCACACCGATCGTCGCGCTCACCGCCAACGTCTCCGCCGAGGACCGCGACGCCTGTCTCGCCGCCGGCATGGATGGGTTTTTGGTCAAACCGCTGGACCGCGAGCGGCTCGCCGCCGTGCTGGCCGCTTCCAGCGCGTCGGCGCTTGCCGCCTGATACCTAGAGCCTACGCAGCGCCACCTCCTCGACCTGGTGGCTTTCGCCCTTCTTCAAGATCAAGTGTGCGCGCTGCCGTGTCGGCAAGATGTTCTCGTGCAGATTAACGAGATTGATGCGATTCCAGATCGAGGTCGCGGTGGCGGCCGCCTCCTTGTCGGAGAGCCGCGCATAGCGGTGGAAATAGGATTTGGGGTCGGCGAATGCGGTGCCGCGCAATGTCAGGAACCTGCTGACATACCACGACAGCAGCACATCCTCCTCGGCGTCGAGATAGATCGAGAAATCGAAAAAGTCGGAGACGAACGGCACCGCCTTGCCGTCCTTGGGCAGGCGCCCGGCTTGCAGCACATTGAGGCCTTCGACGATCAAAATGTCCGGCCGCTCGATCTCGATCCACTGGTTCGGAATCACGTCGTAGATCAGGTGCGAATAGACCGGCGCACGAACCGGGTGCAGCCCGGCCTTGATGTCGGAGAGGAAACGCAGCAGCGCCGGGAGATCGTAGCTTTCCGGAAAGCCCTTTTTCTCCATCAGGCCTTCACGGTCGAGCACGGCATTCGGATAAAGGAAGCCATCGGTAGTGATGAGATCGACCTTCGGCACGTTCGGCCAGCGGGCCAACAGCGCCTGCAGCACGCGAGCCGTTGTCGATTTGCCGACGGCGACGGAACCACCGACGCCGATGATGAAGGGCACTTTAGCGTCTTCGGTGCCCAAAAAACCCTGCTGGGCGCGAAACAGGTTTTGCGTCCCGGCGACGTAGAGCGACAACAGGCGCGACAGCGGCAGGTAGATGTCGACGACCTCCGACATGTCGAGCCGGTCGTGCATTGAGCGCAGGCGCGCGACTTCCGCCGGCTCGAGCGTCATCGGCGTATCGCGGCGGAGCGTCGCCCATTCGGCGCGGGAGAACACGCGGTACGGCGAGACGTCCTGCTCGGTGCGTTGCTCCATTGTTGTGCTTAGCCTGTGCCTAGCCGCTCTTACGCGAAGCCTTCTCGTCGAGGCCCGACTGCTGGGTCCGCGCGCCGAGTTCGGCCTCGACCTCCGCCAGCGTGATGCCACGGGCATGGAGCACGACCAGGAGATGGTAGAGCACGTCGGCGGCTTCGCCGATGACGCGCTCGCGGTCTTCGCCGACCGCGGCAATCGCCGCCTCGACCGCCTCCTCGCCGAGTTTTTTGGCGCAATGCGCCACACCGCGGTCGAGGAGTTTTCGCGTGTAGGACACCTCGGCGCTCGCCTGGGCGCGCGCCTGGACACGCTTCTCGAGGTCGTTGAGGGTAAATGTTTGGGCCATGGAGCGTTTTTTATCACCTCTTGCCAAAATATTCTCTAGTCATTGCAGCGAGAACGATGCCTGCGAACCGACTGGCAAACGTACCCGGGTATCCCTATCTTCTGGCACCGGCGGCGAGGGGCCTGTTTAGCGGACCTGCCCGCATCTTTGGTGCGCTCACGAAGGGAGTGGACCATGTCGACTTGGCCAGAAGTCATTGTTGGTTTGCTCATTGTTTTCGGCCTGGCGGGGCTGCGAATCGCCGACCAATACGTGCGCGGTGTCGTTTTCCGGCTCGGCCGCTACCGGACGACCAAAGGACCCGGGCTTTACTGGATCATCCCCCTGATCGAATGGCAACGCAGAGTCGATCTGCGCATCAACACGGCGGCGCTCGAGGAACAGGAGACGATCACCAAGGACAACGTTCCGATCAAGGTCAACGCTGTCGTGTGGTACCGTATCGTCGATCCCATGGCCGCAGTGCTCGAAGTCAAGAACATCGACACGGCCGTGATTCAGGTTGCGCTGACCACGCTGCGCAACGGCATCGGACAGCATTCGCTCGACGAAGTCCTCAAGGAGCAGGAGACGGTTGCCAAGGTCATTCAGGAGAAGATCGACGCGGTGACCGAGCCATGGGGAGTCAAAGTCGAGCGCGTGGAGATGAAGAACGTCGAAATTCCGCAATCCATGCAGCGCGTCATGGCGCAGGAAGCGGAAGCGTTGCGCGAGAAACGCGCGCGCCTAATCAAGGCGCAGGCGGAATTCGAAGCGGCGGAACAGCTCCGTAACGCGGCCGAGATCATCATGCAGTATCCGGCCGGGCTCGAGTTGCGGCGCATGCAGATGATTACCGAGGTCGGCGCCGAACAGAACACCATGACGATCATCATGATGCCGAGCGAGTTCGTTGCCATGGCGAAGAATCTGGCGAACCTGGGCAAGCCCGCGTCCTGACCGGCACGCTCAAGGATCGAGCCGCACCGGCAGGCCGGCCCTGGCCATATAGTCCTTGGCCTGGCGCACGGAGTATTCGCCGAAGTGGAAGATCGACGCCGCCAGCACCGCGCTGGCATGGCCGTCGCGGATGCCCTCGACCAGATGATCGAGATTGCCGACGCCGCCCGAGGCGATGACCGGCACGGAGACCGCGTCGGCAATGGCGCGGGTGAGCGCGATATCAAAGCCCTGCCGCGTGCCGTCGCGGTCCATCGAGGTGAGCAATATTTCGCCGGCGCCGAGCGCGACCACCTCGCCGGCATAATCGACGGCGTCGATGCCGGTCGGGTTGCGACCGCCATGGGTGAAAATCTCCCAGCGGTCCGCCTCGCCCGGCCGCGACACTTTTTTGGCATCGATGGCGACTACGATGCACTGGTCGCCGAATTTTTCCGCCGCTTCCTTGACGAAAGCGCGACGCGTGACCGCGGCGGTATTGATCGACACCTTGTCGGCGCCCGAAGTCAGAAGCGCGCGGATGTCCTCGATGGTGCGCACGCCGCCGCCGACCGTAAGCGGCATGAAACAGGCTTCCGCGGTACGCCGCACCACGTCAAGCATGATTCCGCGGTTCTCGTGGCTCGCCGTGATGTCGAGAAAGGTGAGCTCGTCGGCGCCGGCTTCGTCGTAGGCGATCGAGGCCGCGACCGGGTCGCCGGCATCGCGCAAGTTGACGAAATTGACGCCCTTGACGACGCGGCCGTCCTTGACGTCGAGGCAGGGAATGACGCGGACCTTGAACATGTCAGGCTGTTGCCCGAGCGGTACGCAGCAAGGCGAGCGCCTCCGCCGCATCGAGTCTGCCGTCATAGAGCGCACGGCCCGCAATGGCGCCTGCGAGTTTTCGCGCGCGCGGCACCAGTAACGCCCGTATGTCGTCGATCGAGGCCAGACCGCCCGAGGCGATGACCGGGATCGATACCGCATCGGCAAGCGCAATGGTGGCGTCGAGGTTCAGGCCCTTGAGCATGCCGTCGCGCGCCACATCCGTATAAATGATCGCGGCGACGCCGGCGTCCTCGAAGCGCCGCGCGATGTCGAGTGCGGACAATTCTGATGTCGCTGCCCAGCCCTCGACCGCGACCTTGCCGTCGCGGGCGTCGAGACCGACGGCGACGCGGCCGGGATAAGCGCGCGCGGCTTCCCTCACCAGCCCCGGATCGCGCACCGCCGCGGTACCGATAATGACGCGGGCCACGCCTTTGCCGAGCCAGCCATCGACGGTGGCGCGGTCGCGAATGCCGCCGCCGAGCTGCAGCGGAATTTTGACGGCGCCGAGAATGCCCTCGACCGCCGAAACATTCATCGGCTTGCCGGCAAACGCGCCGTCGAGATCGACCAAATGCAGATATTCAAAGCCTTGTCGCTCGAACGCCTGTGCCTGCGCCGCTGGATCGCGGTTGAACACAGTCGCGCGCGCCATGTCGCCTTGTTGCAGGCGCACGGCAAGGCCGTCTTTGAGATCGATGGCGGGAAACAGGATCACGGCACCAAGTCTGCGGCTAAGGGGTGTGGTGACAGCAATGTAATCACGGATTCCATTGCAGAAAGTTCGCGATCAGCGCCAAGCCCAGCTTTTGGCTCTTCTCGGGATGGAATTGCGTGCCGAAAATGTTGTCGCGCGCCACGATCGCGGTGACGGCGCCGCCGTAGTCGGCATGGGCCACCAGATCGGCGCGTTGCGCGGGATTGAGCTGATACGAGTGCACGAAATAGGCGTGCGGCCCTTGCGGACCGAAGGTCAGGCCGTCGAGCACGGGGTGCGGTCGCATCACATTGAGCGTGTTCCAGCCCATGTGCGGAATTTTCAAGTTCGGATCGCTCGGCTCGATGCGATCGACCTCGCCGGTGATCCAGCCCAAACCCTCCGTCACTTCGTATTCGCGGCCGCGCTCGGCCAGCAATTGCATGCCGACGCAGATGCCAAAGAACGGCCGGCCTCTTTGGCGCACCGCCTCGTCCAGCGCGCCGACCATGCCGTCCACGGCGTCGAGGCCGCGCCGGCAATCGGCAAAGGCGCCGACGCCCGGCAGCACCACGCGGTCGGCGCCCGCCACCACCGCGGGATCGTTGGTCACCACGATGGGTTGGCCGAGGCCGGCCTCGTGCGCGGCGCGTTCGAACGCTTTTGCGGCCGAGTGCAAATTGCCGGAGCCGTAATCGACGATCGCCACGCTCATCGCGGCGCTCCCGGCTCGGGAAAAAGCCCGATCACGTCTGACCCGAGCGGTCCGCGCCGGTTCGGCGCCGCGGACGCCGGTCCCGGCATTGGCGCGTGCGGTCCACTGGACGGCGAATTCGTCCGCCGCAGCCAGGCATCGAAGAAGCGCCGCTCGGCGTCCTCGAGATTGTCGCCGCTGACGACACCGAGATTTTTCCAACCGCGGCGGTTCAGCGTGAAACGGCGCAATGTGCCGGCCTCGAGCCCGACCAGGAGGCCGAGGAGAATACCGATGAGGCTCCCAGCGAGGGCCGGCGCACCGGACATCCGCACCGGAGTTTCGATCACGCCCGCGACCACGACATAGCCGATCAGCACCAGCCACATCCGGTGCCGAAGCATCCACAGCGGCGCGAACAGGAAGGCCCACCACGAGAACCCGTCGCGCACGAACGCGAAGCGTTCCACGTTCGATTCGGCTGCGCCGGCCCGCGAGGGTGGCTCGTGCACGGTGTAGACAGACATAACCGGTTCTCGTTTCTTTCAGCTTCGCCCTTCAGATAAGGCGAGGGACGCTACAATCAATTGCCGAGCGTGCCTTTGGTCGAGGGCACCTCGTTGGCGGCGCGCGGATCGATGGCCACCGCCGCCCGCAACGCCCGCGCCAGACCCTTGAAGCAGGATTCGGCGATATGATGGTCGTTGCCGCCGTACAGCGTGCCGACGTGCAGCGTCACGCCTGCGTTCATGGCGAAGGCTTGGAACCATTCCTGCACCAGCGCGGTGTCAAATGCGCCGATCTTGGCGCGCACGAATTCGACCTGAAACACCAGAAACGGCCGGCCGGAAATGTCGATGGCGACCCGGGTCAGCGCCTCGTCCATCGGCAGATGGACATCGGCATAACGCGTGATGCCCTTCATATCGTCCAGCGCCTGCTTCACCGCCTGGCCGAGCGCGATGCCGACGTCTTCAGTAGTGTGGTGCTGGTCGATGTGCAGATCGCCCTTGGCTTTGATCGTGAGGTCGATGCGCGAATGCCGCGCCAACAGGTCGAGCATATGGTCGAGGAAGCCGATGCCGGTCGCGATCGACGACGCGCCGGTGCCGTCGAGATCGACCGCAACCTCGACGTCGGTTTCCTTGGTGGTCCGTTTCACGGACGCCTTGCGCATGACGATCCTCGCGAATTCGCGCGCCTTTTATCAGGGCTTGGTCCGCCGCGCCAATGTCCCGTGCATTTGCATTGCTCGCCGCCAATTCCTAAATCATGCCTGGAACGAGGGTTTCCAACCCATGCAGTCCCCTGAAACTGGCCAAACCGGCCTCTGGCACGGCACCACCATCCTGACCGTCCGCAAGGGCGGCGTGGTGGCAGTCGGCGGCGACGGCCAGGTCTCGATCGGCCAGACCATCGTCAAGGCCAATGCCAAGAAGGTGCGCCGGCTCGGCAAGGGCGAGGTGATCGGCGGCTTCGCCGGCGCCACTGCCGACGCCTTCACCTTGTTCGAGCGGCTGGAGTCGAAGCTCGAGCAATATCCCGGCCAGCTCACCCGCGCCGCGGTCGAGCTCGCCAAGGATTGGCGCACCGACCGTTATCTGCGCCGGCTCGAAGCCATGATGATCGTCGCCGACAAGGACGTGTCGCTGGTGCTCACCGGGACCGGCGACGTGCTCGAGCCCGAGGCCGGCATCGTCGGCATCGGCTCCGGCGGCAATTATGCGCTGGCCGCGGCGCGCGCGCTGGCCGACGGGCCACTCGACGCGGAAGCGATCGTGCGCAAGTCGCTCGACATCGCCGCTGAGATTTGCGTTTACACCAACCGCAACGTCACCATCGAGACCTTGAAGGGCGCCTGAGCAATGGCGGCGCCGTATCAATTTCGTCCCATGTCAGCCGCAGATTTGCCGATGATCCGCCGGTGGCTCGAGGCGTCGCATGTCGCGCAATGGTGGCACGATCCGGATGAGCAGTTCGCATTGGTGAGCGAAGATCTTGACCACCCCGCGATGGATCAGTTCATCGTTGCCGCGCGCGACCGCCCGTTCGCCTATCTGCAATGCTACGATCCCAACGCTTGGCCGGAAGGCGGCCTTGGTACGCATCCCGACGGCACACGCGGCATCGATCAATTCATCGGCGAGCCGGACATGGTCGATCGCGGTCACGGCTCGGCGCTGATCCGGAGCTTTGTCGATGGTCTGCTGAAAACGGGAACGCCGCGCGTGGTCACCGACCCCGATCCCGAGAATATCCGCGCGGTGCGGGCCTATGAAAAGGCCGGATTCCAAAAAGCTTGCCTGGTGAATACGCCCGACGGCCGCGCCCTCTTGATGGTACGCAACGCATGACTGACTTTTCCCCCCGCGAGATCGTTTCCGAGCTCGACCGTTTCATCGTCGGCCAGGCCGACGCCAAGCGCGCGGTGGCGATCGCGCTGCGCAACCGCTGGCGCCGGTTGCAGCTCGACGAGCGCCTGCGCGAGGAAGTGCAGCCGAAGAATATTTTGATGATCGGTCCGACCGGCGTCGGCAAGACCGAGATTTCCCGGCGCCTCGCCAAGCTCGCCGGCGCGCCGTTCCTCAAGGTCGAGGCGACGAAATTCACCGAGGTCGGCTATGTCGGCCGCGACGTCGAGCAGATCGTGCGCGACCTCGTCGAAGTGGCCATCACGCTGACGCGCGAGCGCAAACGCAAGGACGTCCAGGCGCGCGCCCAACAGGCGGCCGAAGATCGCGTGCTCGACGCGCTGGTCGGCGCCAATGCCAGCGCCTCGACCAAGGAAGCGTTCCGCAAAAAGCTGCGCTCCGGCGAGCTCAACGACAAGGAGATCGAAATCGAGGTTCAGGCGGCCGGCAGCGGCATGCCGCTGTTCGACATTCCCGGCATGCCCGGCGCGCAGATGGGCGCGGTCTCGATCGGCGACATTTTCGGCAAGCTCGGCGGCGGCCGCACCAAGACGCGCAGGGTCACCGTGCACGAATCCTACGACATCCTGATTAACGAGGAATCCGACAAGCTGCTCGA
>JBAUYI010000072.1:0-32724 GCA_049584715.1 Xanthobacteraceae bacterium | reverse complement strand
CGCGGCGGAGATCACCACGCGCGAAGACGACGAGAAGTAGCCCTTCGAAGCCGCCTTATGACGCTTGCCGCAGCTTTGACGGTGCGCCGCCGCGCAGCCGGTCGAGGATGGCGTTGGCGCGCGCCATGGAGAATTCGCGCGTCTTGCCGTCGAACGCCGGTCCGGCGGCGCGCATCATGTAGCCGTGCAGCACGCCCGGGAAGATGTGCACCTCGACATTCTTCATGCGCGCGGGGATGTCGCGATAGGCGTCAAGCACCTCGGCCGGCGCGCGGCTGTCGCGGTCGCCCCAGATGATGCAGACCGGCTCGCGCACGCCGTCGAGTTCCTGCACGTAATCGAGGAACTGGGTGCCGTGGCAGGAAATGCCGGCGGCATAGCCGAGCCGCTTCGGCCCGAGGATCGCGTAAGGCCCGCCATAGCAGAAACCCATCACCGCGGCCTGGCCGTTGAACTGCGCAAGCGTGCGCAGATAGGCGAGCACGTCGACGAGATCGCGCTCGCCGGTCTTGATCTTCTCGAGCCGCGGCTGCGAGCGTTGCTGGGAGCGGCCGTCGTCGTGGGACAGCGGGCCGGGCAGCGTGCGCCAGAACAGATCGGGCGCCGCGGCGATGACGCCGTTGGCGGAAAATTCGTCGGCGATGGCGCTGATGTCGGCATCGACACCGTGGACCGCGGACGCGAGCACGATGGCCGGCATCGTTCCATCAGTCTTGGGCGTATCCGCTTTCGGCGCGTCCAGATAGCAATCGAATTCGCCGCCTTCGCTGGAGCGAATTTTTACGGTCTGTCCTGACATGACGTCCCCCTAATCGTGAAAGTCGCTTGGCCGCAACGCGATCGGTGTGCCGTGCGGCGTCCGTTCGCAGGCGTGCTCCCAGGCGTGGCGCGTGCGTTGTAGTTGCCGCGCGTCGGTGACGCCCTTTTCGGCGACGATGCGCTCCAGCGTGGCGAGCCAATGGTGATAATAGGTCTCGCCGGTATCCGGATCGCCGGCGGCCTGCGCCTTCTTGATCTCGTCGCCCAACGTTGCCGCCCATTCCTTCCAGGTGAACAGGCCGCGCGCGTTGAGCGACAGTGCCAGCGCAAACGCTTCCGCCTCCCACGGCTCGCGGAATACCGGCCCGTCGTCGTTGCGGGGGATACCGGCGACGGACTGCGTCGCGCGCAGCGCGTCGGCGTCGGCGGTCATGCCGGCTCCAGATACGGCTCGAAGGCTTCGATCGAGACCTTGAGCGACGGGTCGGAAGTCTCGCCCCACAATTCGCGGCCGTCGAACAGCACGGTGTAGAGCCATTGCGGATCGTCGCCTTTGCCGAGGGCTGCGGTATCGGGAAAGACATGGCAGCCGCGGATCGCCTCGACGACGCCGACTTTTTCGCGCGCGTAACGCGGCAGCCGCGTGTGAGTCTCTGGATGGATGTTCCTGGTGCGCACGCGGTCGCCGGCCTTGAAGCGGGCAGGAGCTTTGGCCGGACGGCTGAACGAGCCGCGCGACAAGGTGTTCGGCACGTCGGCGGCGGTGAGCTTGCGTTTGAGCGTCTTGCCGGGGCGCAGCGCGTGGCCGGCCTTGATCTCATCGGCGCCGGCGAGGCCGAGCTCGACGACGAGGTTTTCCAGCCGCACCGCCCATTTCCGGTAATAAGAGCTGGTCAGATAAACGTCCGGCAGCAGCTTCTCGATGCCGAAGCGGGTCTGGTCGATGGTCCAGATGCCGGTGTAGCCCATGGCGCGGTTGAGCGCGAGCGTGCGGCCTTCCCACGGCGCGTGAAACACCGGCTCGTTCGGCTCCGGCTCGACTTTGCCGAAACCGTGCATGCCGCCCATGTCGTGGATGCCGTCCATTATGAAACCTCTTGCGGATTTTTCGGCAGGCCGGTGCCGATCATGCAATCGCGCGTCACCAGCGCCGCGAGCTTGTCCTCGCTCCAGCCTTCGGTGCCGGAAGGCCGCATCGGTAGCACGATGAAGCGCGTCTCGGCGGTCGAGTCCCAGACGCGCAAATCGGTGCCGGCCGGCAACGTCACGCCGAAATCGGCGAGCACGCCGCGCGGGTCGTTCACGGCCCGCGAACGATACGGCGCCGATTTGTACCAGACCGGCGGCAGGCCGAGCACTTCCCACGGATAGCAGGAGCACAAGGTGCACACGATCATGTTGTGCTGCTTCGGCGTGTTCTCGACCGCGATGAGATGGTCGCCGACGCGGTTGAGCAGGCCGAGCGAAGCCACCGCCTTGCTGCCGTCTTCGAGCAGCGCGCGCTTGAACGCCGGATCGCTCCAGGCCTTGGCGACGACCCTGGCGCCGTTGTGCGGGCCGACTTTGGTCTCGTAGGCCTCGATGATGGCGTCGAGCGCGGCCGGGTCGATATAGCCTTTCTCGGCCAGCACGGTCTCGAGCGCGCGCACGCGCAGCTGCATCTCGGACAGCTCCGAGCCGTGCTCGTGATGATCGTCATGATCGTGATCATGATCTTGCGCCATGGCCTGCTTTCCTTCCCTGCGCTTCGCGGCGCCCATTATAGTATGTGGGGGAGCCATGAGAAATACGGCCGAACGCATTGCCGGCAGCATCGATCGCGTCATTGCGGCCATCGGCCGCGCCGCGACCTGGTGCAGTCTCTACATCGTGCTGGCCGAGTTCGCCGTGGTGGTGCTGCGCTATGCGCTCGGCATCGGCTCGATCCGCCTGCAGGAATCGGTGCTTTACGCCCACGCCGCCCTGTTCATGCTCGCCGCCGCCTGGACGCTCCAAGTCGGCGGCCACGTGCGCGTCGACGTCTTCTATGCCCAGGCGAGCCCGCGCCGGCGGGCCGTCATCGACCTCGTCGGCGCCGTCATCTTTCTGTTTCCGTTCGCCATCGCGATTGCGGTTCTGTCGCTGCCTTACGTCGAGCGGTCCTGGGCGATTTTTGAAGGCTCGCGTGAGACCAGCGGCTTGCCGTTGGTCTATCTGCTCAAGACGCTCATTCCGCTGTTTGCGCTTTTGATCGGCTTGCAGGGCATCGCGCAGGCCATCCGCGCGGCGCTGGTTCTGGCGGGGTCGCGCGCACAATGAGCGAAATTCTCGCCGTCGCGATGGTGGTCGCGGTCTGTGCGCTGCTGCTGGTCGGTTATCCCGTGGCGCTGACGCTTGCCGGCGTGTCGCTCGGCTTTGCCATTCTGGGCGCGGCGTTGCACGTGATGAACCTCGCGCTGCTTGGCGCGCTGCCGGCGCGCATTTTCGGCGTCATGAGCAACGACGTGCTGCTCGCCATTCCGCTGTTCATCTTCATGGGCGTGATGCTGGAGCGCTCGCGCATCGCCGAGGATTTATTGGAAACCATGGGCCGCCTGTTCGGCGCGCTGCCGGGGGGACTCGGTTTCTCGGTGATCGTCGTCGGCGTGCTGCTCGCTGCCGCCAAGGGCGTCGTCGGCGCCACCACCGTGACCATGGGGCTGATCGTGCTGCCCACGATGCTGCGGCACGGCTACGACAAGGCGCTTGCGGCGGGCACGGTGGCGGCAACCGCGACCCTGGCGCAGATTTTTCCGCCGGCGACCGTGCTGGTGCTGCTCGGCGATCAACTCAGCAACTCTTATCAGGCCGCCCAATTGGCCCAGGGCAATTTCGCGCCGCAGACGGTGTCGGTCGCCGACCTGTTCGCCGGCGCCATCATTCCCGGCCTCGTCCTGGTGCTGCTGTATCTCTTCTATCTGATCGGCATCGCGATATTTTTTCCGCAAAAATCGCCGCCGATTGCACCCGGTCCTGACGCGCCACGGGGTTTTGCGCTGGCGCGCCGGCTGATTGCGGTTCTCATCGCGCCGATCGCGCTGATCCTCGCCGTGCTCGGCTCTATCCTCGGCGGCGTGGCGACGCCGACGGAAGCGGCATCGGTCGGCGCCGTCGGCGCGATCCTGCTGGCCGCATTGAGGTCGGGCATCACCGGCTTGTTGATGCCGGTGATGGTGCGCACCACCCAAATCACCAGCATGATCTTCGTGATCCTGATCGGCGCGACCTTGTTCAGCCTGGTGTTCCGCGGCCTCGGCGGCGACACCATGGTGGAACGGGCGCTCACCAACCTGCCGGGCGGCGTCGCCGGCGCGACGCTCGCGGTCATGGCGGCGCTGTTCCTGCTCGGCTTCGTCATGGACGCCTTCGAGATCATCTTCGTCGTAGTGCCGATCGTGGCGCCGGTGCTGCTGAAAATGCCGGGCATCGATCCGGTCTGGCTCGGCATCATGATGGCGGTGAACCTGCAGACCTCCTACATGCACCCGCCGCTCGGTCCGACCTTGTTCTACCTGCGTGGCGTCGCGCCGCCGGAAGTCACCACCCGGCACATCTATCTCGGCATCATTCCCTATGTGCTGATCCAGCTGGCAATGCTGGTGGCGCTGTGGTTCCTGCCGGCGCTGGCGACGTGGCTGCCGCATAAACTGTACGGTTCGTGAATTATAACGTCGTGCATGAGCGTGTGGTGAAAACGTTACAGCTCGTCCAAGGCACGGCCGGCGATATTGCCTTCGTCATGGCGGCGGAACGGCTGCCCGGATACGAGGAGCTCGTCGGGCGATGGAGCGAGGCGCAACACCGCGCCGCGCTCGCCGACGGTCGCCACGCCTACTTCATCGCGCGTCTTGAATCGCAAGACATCGGCTTCGCCATCGTTCGCGACTGGAAGTCACCTGAACGCGTGGCATGCATCAAGCGGATTGCCGTTTCGAGTCCCGGCAAGGCCACGGTAAAATGCTTCTGGCCGGTCTCGTCGATCGCATTTTCTCGGAGACCGATGCCTATCGGATTTGGCTCGGTGTCTTTCCGGAAAACGAACGAGCCCGCCGCGCCTATGAAGCCGTCGGCTTCAAAGCCGAAGGCCTTGCCCGCGGCAGCGCCTTCTTCGGCGGCGTCTATCGCGATGAATTGGTCATGGCGCTGGTGCGGCCGGAATGGTCGGCGGACCGCAACTGAATTCTACAAATCGTCGAGGCCGTATTCCGCCCAACGCGCATCGACCCGCGCCGCGTCGTCGGCGTGCGGCTTGACCGTCGGCGGAAAACGTTCGTTGTTCCAGCGCGCTTGCCGCGGGTGTTTCCACGACCGCGTGGCGTCGATCAGCATGCGGTTCCACAGTCCGGTGCCGAGCTGTTCGACGTTGCGATCTTCCAACGGCGTCGACGGGTCGATCGGCGAGCCGAAAATTCCCGGAAAAATCACGACGCCGCCTTCGCCGGCATTGACGCGATGCGCGTAGGCCCATTCGACCTGCTCGTCGGCGGCCGGATCGATATCCTCCTCGACCACGATGACGTGCTTGTAGCGATATTGCGCGGCGGCATTGCCCCACAGCGCCGCCGCGATCTGCTTGGGCTGGCCCTGATAGTGCTTCTTGATCTGGATGCGGATATTGACGCCGTTGGTGATCGGCGGCGCATAGACGTCGAGGATGCCGGGAATGCCGGCACCGTTCAAAATGTTCCAGGCGATGGCGGCGCGCTGCACTGACGACATCACGCTGTTCTCGCTGTAGGAGCCGGGGAGCGTCCCTTCCAGCGAGCCGCAGAAGATCGGGTCGCGCCGGTGGGTGATGCAGGTCACTTTCATGGTCGGGCGCGGCGTCGGCAGGTCGGAGACGTAGCCGGTATATTCGCCGAACGGTCCCTCCATCTCATAAGTGGACGGGTCATCGCTGATGGTGCCTTCGATGACGATCTCGGCGCTGGCCGGCACTTCGAGATCGACGGTCTCGCAGCGCACCAGTTGCGCCGGCTCGCCGCGATAGCCGCCCATCACGTCGTATTCGCAGACGCCCGACGGCAGCGGCGAGCCCGAGAGGAAAGACATGATCGGGTCCCAGCCGATCACGCAGGCGACCGGCATAGGCTTGCCGCGCGCCGCCCATTTGACGAAATGCGCGCCCCAGTGCTGGCCGCCTTTGACCAGCAGGAACGGCGCGGTGTCCTTGTGGCCGATCATGCCGCGATACATGCCGACATTCGTCACGCCGGTGTCGGGGTCCTTGGTCACGATCGAGGAGAACGTGTGGATGTAGCGGCCGCCTTCGAGGTAGTGCCATTTCGGCACCGGAAATTCGGTCTGATCGACATCCTTGCCGCGGACGATGACGTCTTTCACCGGCCCGCTGTCGACGATCACCGGCGCGATGGTCTCGCGGTTCTTCTTCATCACGTATTGCACCAGGTCGCGATTGGTGGCGTCGTGCGGAAAGCCCAACGCCAGCGCCAGGCGCGAGCGGGCGCCAAGCCCGCTGGCAAACAGTTTGGTGCAGCGGCCGTTGGCGTAGCCCTTGATGTTCTCGAACAGCACCGCCGGGCCTTTTTTCTCCAGCACGCGGCGCGTCACCGCCCCGATTTCGCGGTCCCAATCGACTTCGGCCTTGATGCGGCGCAGCTCGCCATGCTGCTCGAGCTGCGCCATCCATTGCCGCATATCCAAAAAGCCCATCCTGCACTCACTTTCGCATTCGCCAACGCGGGACATTCCCAAGCTTGATAACGACATGAATTCCCGCAATTCTCAACCTGGCAATGGGGCAGTCACCAGCCGGACGCCGGAGCGACCATGACCGCAAGCGAAATCTTCGATCTGCACGGCAAGGTCGCATTGGTGACCGGCGCCTCGAGCGGCCTCGGCGTGCGCTTTGCCGAGTGCCTTGCCGAGAACGGCGCCGCGGTGGTGCTGGTGGCGCGCCGCGCCGATCGGCTTGCGGACCTCAAAGCGCGCATCGAAAAATCCGGCGGCCGCGCGCTTGCCGTTGAGGCCGACGTGCGCGACCGCGCGGCGATGGCGGCGGCCTTCGATGCGGCGGAGAAGGAATTCGGCACCGTCACCATCCTGGTCAACAATGCCGGCGTGGCGCACGCCGGCCGTGCCGTCGAGATGCCGGAAGAGGAATGGCGGCGCATCCTCTCGACCAATCTCGACGCGGTGTTCTATTGCGCCCAGGAAGCCGCGCGGCGGATGCTCGCGGCCGGCTCTGGCGGCGCCATCGTCAATATCGCCTCCGTGCTCGGCTTCGGCGTCGCCAAGGGCGTCATCGCCTATGCCACCGCCAAGGCGGGCGTGATCCAGATGACAAAAGCGCTGGCGCTCGAGCTCGCGTTCAAAGGCATCCGCGTCAACGCCATCGCGCCCGGCTGGATCGTCACCGAGCTCAATCGCGATTATCTGATGAGCGAACAGGGGGCGGCGCTCAAGCGCGAGATTCCGATCGGCCGCTTCGGCGAAGAACGCGATCTCGACGGCCCGCTGCTGCTGCTGGTCTCCGACGCCGGCCGCTTCGTCACCGGCACCACCATCGTCGCCGACGGCGGCCAGGTGGTGGCGCTGCGCGGTTAGGACATGATCTGATCGAAGCAGGCTAAGCGTATTGTTGCCCGTCACACTGAGGTGGCCGCGAAGCGGCCCTCGAAGGGCGACGGCACCCAGGTCGGCTGTTGCCGACCTGGGCAGGCAAACGATTCTGATTTCAAGCAAGGCTTGAAATCAGTTGCCGTGCATCCTTCGAGGCTCGCTTCGCTCGCGCCTCAGGATGACGGATCTAGCGCAGCGATTCAGATTCCACCAAACAACTCCAGCCACTTCAGATCGAAATCTGACGTCCGATCTCCACCACCTGCTGGGTCGGCAGGCGGAAATAGTCGGTGACGTGGGAGGAATTCCTGACCATCGCTGCGAAGATCATCTCCTGCCAGTGCGGCATGGCCGCGCCATGGCGACGGTGCAGGATGTTTTCGTGGCCGACGTAATAGACCACGTCGTCGAGCGGGGCCTGGCAACCGCGCTGCTGCGCTTCCTTCAGCAGTAGTGGAATATCGGGCCGCTGGATAAAGCCGAAATGCGTGGTGACGCGCCAGAAATTCTCACCTTCCTGAACCACCGACATGCTCTCGGGCCAAACCACCCGCGGCCGCGACTCGGTCAGCACGCGTAAGACCACCACGCGCTCGTGCAGCGCGCGATTGTGGCGCAGATGCCAGATCATCACCGGAGGAACGCCGCCTGCGGTTCTGGTGAGAAAGACGGCGGTGCCCGGCACGCGCGGCACGTTGCGCGCCTTCAGGTCGGCGAGGAAGTCCGCCACCGCTACCGGGGTCTGCTCGAGCCGGTGCGCGACGGCCGCCGAGCCACGATGCCAGATCAGCATCAGTCCGTAGACGATGGCGGCAAGCAAGAGCGGCACATAACCGCCGTCGGCGATCTTCACCGAGTTCGCCGCAAAAAATCCGGCATCGACGACGACGAACACGCCGGCTACCGCAATGCTGGTCGCGAGACGCCAATGCCACAACTCGCGCATGGCAATGAACAGGAGGAACGATGTCATGAGCATCGTGAGCGACACGGCAATGCCGTAGGCCGCCGCGAGGTCGTCCGATCTGTGGAACAGCACTGTGAGCATGATGGTGACAGCCATCAGCAGCCAATTGACGACGCCGACATAGATTTGGCCGTAACCGCGTTCCGAGGTCTGCTTGATGTGCAGGCGCGGCAGCCAGCCGAGCTGGATCGCCTGCCGGGTCATGGAAAAAGCACCGGTGATGATGGATTGGCTGGCGATGATCGTGGCGACAGTCGCCAGGCAGACCAGCGGCAGGAGCAGCGGCTCAGGGCACAGGCGATAGAAAATGTTGTTCGCGATCGACTCGCCGCGCAGCGCGATCGCGCATTGCCCGGCATAATTGAGCACCAGGCAGGGAAACACGATCCACGACCAGGCGATGCGGATCGGGCCTTTGCCGAAATGGCCCATATCGGCGTAGAGCGCTTCGGCTCCGGTCACACAGAGGAAGATGCCGCCGAGCACCAAAAAGCCGCTGAAGCCGTTGGTGATGAGGAGGCGCGCGCCGTAATACGGATTGATCGCCTGCAGCACCGAAGGGTGCTGGGCAATGCCCCACAAGCCGAGAGCGCCGATGGTTGCAAACCACAGCAGCATGATCGGCCCGAACGCGGCGCCGATGCGCGAGGTGCCGAGCGGTTGGACCGCAAACAGCGCCAGCAAAATCACGACGGCGGCCGGCACCACGTAGTGGTGTACCGCAGGCGCAGCGATATCGAGACCTTCGAGCGCCGACAGCACGGAAATCGCCGGCGTGATCGCGCCGTCGCCATAGATCAGCGCGGCGCCGAGCAGGCCTAGCACCACGATCACCGGGCGCTGCCGCTGCTTGATGCCAAGTAGCGACATCAAGGCGAGGATGCCGCCCTCGCCGTCGTTGTCGATGCTCATGGCGACCGTGACGTATTTGATCGACGTGATCAGGAACAGGGTCCAGATCACCAGCGACAGGATGCCGAGGATGCGCTCGGGCGTGGCGTCGCCGTGGAGATAGTCGAAAGCGGTTTTCAGCGTGTAGAGCGGGCTGGTGCCGATATCGCCGAACACGATGCCGAGCGCCGCCACCCCCATCGCCGCGACGGCGGCCGGGCGCGGCTTGGCAAGCGCGGCATTGCCGAGATCATCGGGCAGGACCGTCGTCATGATGGACGTTGGCGATCCGCAACCGCCTCAAGCGCACGCATCCGACAGGCCCTCGCCACAACATCGCCAGCCAGTCTGGTTTAGCGTGCATGACGCCGTTATGACAGAGCTGATTGCCTTGGACGGCCACGTCAGGAATCGGTAATTGGTGGTCCGTAATCAGTGGTCAGGAATCAGACCGACCGGACGCTCACGCCTATGTGGAGGTCGGCCTGGCCGGCAATCAAGCGGCTCGGTTGGCCCGAAGTCCCGCCAATGCCGCTTTGCCGGTCCGGGTCGCTTCGGACATCGTTTCAAAAAAATCGGATTGCCGCACCGGCTTGCTCTTCCCGGCAGTGTAAATCTCCCAGCGCCACGATTTGGGTGGACGCCCTCGGTTTTTGATGGCGAGGGAGTAGTCGTATGCCGCATAGGTCTCGGCGTCGGCGTGCCCATCGAATTCGCGAGCAACTGGAGCGGACGACTTGCTGATCATTGGTTGAATCCACGTCGGCCTTTATCAAGGCGCCTCGATCGCAGACTGCGTCCGCCGATCGAGGCAGTCTGAGCAATTTTGAACACTCGGACGGTTCGGAAGACTTAAATCGCCCCGGCCGACAAGGCTATGCGATCACAGCGGCCGGTGCATGCGGCCGAACAGCCAGCCGAGACCGAGCGCGATGGCCACGGCCGTGTAGGGCTGCGTCTCGACGGTATTGCGCAGCGCTTTCTCGAATGAACCGGCGGTCTTGAGTGCCGCCGTTTTGGTGGCGTCGGCGACGCTGGAGGCACTGTCGCGCGCCTGGCCGTAAATGTCCCCGGCGGCGTCTTGGACTTCGCCGGCAACATTGGCGGCCTGTTTCTTGGCATCGCCGAAAGCGCGGTTGAAATCGGAATTCTGGGTACGGGTCTCGGGCATGGGGTGCTCCCTCGGGGAAAAGTGTCGCGGAACAACGCCGCAGCCGCCCAAAGGTTCGGCAACCGGAACGTTTATGGTGTCGCGGGGTTGTTCCGGCAGCCAATTCCGGCGACCGAGGGCCGTAATATGAACGAACCGAAGCGACAACAGCCCGAAATTCCGCCGCCGCCGCCGATAACCGAGCCGCAGCGCAGCCTTCCGGAAATCCCGCCAGGCATCGATCCACCGCAAAAGAGCACCCCCACCACGGGAGAGAATTGATGTTTCAGCATCGTGCATCGCAGTTTGATCCGCGCGTCGCCGCCATTGCCGGTCATCTGCGCGCCATCGAGAAGGAATTGGGCGTGCTGGGCAAAAGCGCCGGCCGGCGTGCGTCGTCGGGCGTTTCGGCCGCGGGCAATCAGATCCTCGAGACGGTCTGGCCGATCCTCAATGAGATCGGCGATTCCCTCCTCCGCGGCCAGCGCGTGGCGGTCGACGAGGCGGCGAGCTTCGGCAACGAAGCGGTCAAGCGCGGTGCCCAGATGGGCAGCGATGCGCTCGGCCAGATCGCCAATCAAGCCAAGCGCCGTCCGCTGATCACGCTGGCGGTTGCCATCGGCGTCGGCGTTTTGATCGGGGCCGCGGCGCGCCGGAATTAGCCGGCCGCACTGCCGCGTTTGCCGTCATTGAGATCGGGCGCGCCGCCCTGCTACTTTGCCGTAACGCGGGTCTTCCTGCTGGTCGGCAAAGGCGGCGGTCATGAGTTTTGGAGAGATCGCCATCCTTCTTGCCGGCGCATTGGCGGGCGGCATCGTCAACGGTCTCACCGGCTTCGGCACCGCCATCACCGCGCTCGGCATCTGGCTCTATGCGATACCGCCGACGGCGGCCGCTTCGCTGGCGATCATCTGTTCGGTGGTGTCGCAACTGCAGACGCTGCACCTGATCTGGCGCGCCATCCAGTGGCGGCGTGTTCTGGTGTTTGTCATTCCGGGCGTGCTCGGCGTCCCGTTGGGGACCTTGCTGTTGCCGCACATCGATCCGCGCCTGTTCAAGCTCGGCCTCGGCTTCGTCCTGATCGCCTATCCGGCCTATGTGCTGTCGCGCAAGCGTCCGATCGCGAGCCCGTGGGGCGGGACAGTTGCCGACGGCGTCGTCGGATTTGGCGGCGGCGTGCTCGGTGGGCTGACCGGCCTGTCGGGCGTGCTGCCGGTGGTCTGGACCGATGTGCGCGGCTGGAGCAAAGAGCAGCGCCGCAGCGTGCTGCAGTTTTTCAATTTGGCGATCTTGTCGTTCGCCTTGGTCTCGCACGCCGCCTCGGGCCTGTTGACGCGGCAGGTAGCCGTCGAGGCGGCCATTGTCTTGCCGGCCACGATCGCCGGCGCGTGGTTGGGCGGGTTCGCCTACCGGCGGCTCGCCGACCGCGGCTATCAGCGCGTGGTCATGGTGCTGCTGTTGGCCTCGGGTCTCGGCCTGATCTGGACGACGTGGTGAATGACGCCACCGGATGCGGCGGCCTCGCCGCCGGTCAACGACCCCGCATCCGCGGTGGCGGCGGAGGTGGCGGCGGGTTGTTTTGGCTCGTCCCGAAATTCGTTGCGTTGCCGAGAATCTGCGTGGCGTCGAGCTCGCCGCCGTCGGTCGGCATCCACGGCGTTTGCGGGCAGTTCGTGCCTTGCGCCGAACCGAGGCCGCAATGGCCGATATTGGCCCCGGTGAAGCCGGTTACGCCGCCGTTCTCGTTGAACTTGCTCATCGCAGCGGCCTGATAGAAGGCGACCTCGGCAGGGGGGATGCGCCCGAGGTCCTGTATCAGCGTGTTCCAGTTCTGGATCAACGCCCCGAAGTCGGACCGCGTGAGCAGGAATGTGCCGGCGCCGTTGACGATCTTGATGTTGCCGTAGTGGTTGATGACCTTGGTGCCGTTCTGGCCTTGGATGACGGTCACGGTGCCACCGCGAATGCCGATATTGGCCGCCGAGGTAGTGATCGTCGCCTCGCCCTGGTGGCTCAATTGGCCGCCGACGAAGCGCAGCGCGCCCTTGGTCAGCGACACCAGCATGTGGCCATCGTTGGCGTTAGGATCGTAAACGTATTCGTCGATCACGATGTCGGTGTTCGGCGCGATGCTCATCGACGACTTGTCGGTGAACAACAGCTGCGCGGTTCCCGCCGGCGTGGTGTGGACCCGCTCCTTGTGGACGATATGGGCGCCGACCATGAGCGGCCCCGTCGTGCCGCCGGGCGGCGTGCTTTCAGATAGCGGATTGACCGCCGTCGCGGTGCCGACCTGCTGCGCCGAGGCCGATGCTGCGGCGAAGAGCGCGCCCAAAAGCGCAACGATGAAACGGCTCGATGGTCGCATTGCTGACCTTTAAAATCGCATGGTCGGGCCGGCGGTGACGCTGAAGTCATGCATCGAAAACGCCGGGACGTTGGACACATCGGCGCGGTATTGCGCCAAGAGCCCGAGATTGAGCAGTTTCCAGATCGGCACTTCGAGGGCGAGCCCGACGCGCCATTCGAGAATGTTCGGCGTGGTGTTCGGATCGATGGTCGGATCGGGGGCGTTATATTGCCACCAGCTCACGCCGGCTGTCGGCGTCAAGGTCCAGGTCCGGCCGTCGTTGAGCGGCGAGAAATTCCACGGCAGCCAGATGTCGCCGGCGTAAGCGTTGTAGCCGAACGGATTGAAGCTGGCGTCGGCGTGCGCGTAGGTGACGCGCGACTGGAAGCCCAGGCTCGCATAGACCGGCCCGGACGCCTGCAGCCCGACGGTCGACAGCGTGCCGTTCATGCCGCTGGCCAGGGGATAGAGCGGCTGGTTGCGAAAGCTCTGCTGCACGATTTCGGCGTAAGGATCGAGCGAAACGTCACCGAGCTTGATGCGCGCGGTCAGGCCGCCGCCAAGGCCGCCGTAATACGCCGCGTCCGCCAGCGTGGCGCCGGTGGCGACAAAATACGGCTTGATCGACAAGCCGGTCGCGGTGTCGGAAACGATGCCGAAGCGCGGGCCGGCGCGCAGCTCCATCACGCCGATATCGAATTGGTGCAGCTTGAATTGCTGCGCGTCGTAGCCGACCGCCGAGGCCTCGAACGTATCGCCGCGCTGGTTCTCGAAATCGTGGACGTAGTTGAGGCCGAACGCGCCGAACCAGTTCCCATCGGGCCGCGCGGCAAAGCTGTTGTTGAACACCCGGCCCGAGGCCAGCACCGTCCCCGCCGCCGGGCCCAAGGCCGCATTGGTCTGGTAGCGGAACCCGGATTGGACATAGCCGCTGAACTGGTCGGGCTGCAGCTTCTTGTCGATGGCCGCGATGATGTCTTCGGCCCGTTGCCGCAGCGCCGGCGTGATGTCCTTCATCTTCAGCGCCGAATCGAAATAGCCGCGCGCCATTTCGTAGGAGCCGAGCCGGTAATACAGCACGCCGAGCTCGAAGCGCAGGCTGGCAAGGTTCGGATTGTAGAACAACAGCTGCTCGTAGGTGCTGATGGCGGATTCGATATCGTGCGCCGGCGCCAGCGTGGCGTATTGCAATGCGTTGTTGAAATTCGAAGGCTGCGCCAGGATACCCTGGAACAGCGGATTCAAAAGATCGGACGTGGTTTGTGATTTTGCCGGCAGGCTGGAGACAACAAGCAACAGCGCCGGCGCCAAGGCACCCGCAACTCTAGTCCACGATGCGCGCCAAGTGCGGTCTTTCAAATTGCTACCTGCTCGACGATTTTGCCTGCCGGATTTGGCAGTCTCGCGTTGCTGGTACTATCGTCCGCTCGCTTTCGCAGAGCCAATCGCAACTTAACGCCGCCGGCCGGTCGAGTCGAGATTTGTGACCGGTGGTGGCCCAAAACCGTTGGTTCAAAATGAGACGGTTCGCGGTTCCCGGAACCGGCATTTGCGCCGGATTTGCAGCGAATAACCGCAAATCTCAGCCATGAGATTGCTTGCGCACGAGATTGATGATCGTCGAAAAATCCTCGGCGCTGTGTCCTTCTTGCGCCAGTTGCTCGTAAATTCGCGCGGCGTAGGCGCCAATCGCGGTTGCGGCCTTGACCGAATCGGCCGCCGCCTTGGCGAGCTTGAGATCCTTGAGCATCAGGGCCGCGGTGAAGCCCGCCTTGTAGCCGTTATTGGCCGGGCTCGCCGGCACCGGCCCGGGCACCGGGCAATAGCTGGTCAGCGACCAGCACTGGCCCGACGAGGCCGAGACGACGTCGAACATCGCCTGGTGCGAAAGCCCCAGTTTTTCGCCGAGCACGAAAGCCTCGCTGACCGCGATCATCGAGGCGCCCAGAATCATGTTGTTGCAGATTTTCGCCACTTGGCCGTTGCCGGCCTCGCCGCAATGCACGATGCGCTTGCCCATGTGTTCGAGCACCGGCTTGCCGCGTTCGAAGGCGTGCGTCGAGCCGCCGACCATGAAGGTCAGCGTCCCAGCCTTGGCGCCGCCGACGCCGCCGGATACCGGTGCATCGAGGGTGGCGACGCCATTCGCGGCGGCTATCCCGTGCGCCTTGCGCGCACTAGCAACGTCGATGGTTGAGCAGTCGATGAACAGCGTGCCCTGCCGCGCATGGGGCGCGATATCGTTCCACACCGAAAGCACATGCTCGCCGGCCGGCAGCATGGTGACGACGACGTCAGCGGCTTCAACAGTTGCTCGGGCATTGGCGACGATCTGGACGCCGTCTTTTGCCGAGGTTTCGCGCAACGCCGGAACGACGTCGAAGCCGGAAATATGATGACCCGATTTCACCAGATTGGCCGCCATCGGCGCGCCCATATTGCCCAAGCCGATAAATCCGATGGTCGCCATGTGCGGTTCCTTTTCAGGGCGTGAACTCACAACTGCGCCGGGCGGACAGCTTACGAGAGTCCGCATTGCCCCGAAAGCGACCAACAGGCTTCTTGGGCCGCATAGAATCCGTCGGCGAAGCCATTATCGATCCTGGCTCCATACCTTCCGCCACAGGTCGAGCCTGGCCTTGAGCAGGTCCGGTCCGACGACGACACCGTTGTTGGTGAAATCGATCAGTTTATCGACGGCCGGGTCATGACGCGGCCATTGCGGCCGGTTGCCGCCGTTCGGATCGCCAGTCCTGGCAAACGATACCCAGTAGGCGCTCGTCAATTCGGCCATCTTCCTGTCGTCGCCGGTCACTTTATCGCCGAAGACTTCCGCCGGGATATCGAAGACGAAGGGAAGCTCAGAACTGTGCAGCGCGCCCTTCACTTTGCCGCGCTCCGACTCAGCCACATAGGAAAAACGGTAGAGGTAGGCGGGACGGCCGGCGCGAGCGACCTCGTCGGCAAGATAACGCGCCGATTCGATGTGTATCTTGTCGCAAAATACCTGCTGCTTTAATTCGTCGAGCGTCTGATCGCCTTGCGGGTCGTAGAGCTTTCGCGCCTCGCCCGCGTTAGCGCCGAAGATTGCAAACAGTGCGTCCTTGCTATCCGCCGAACCCTGAGCGTGGTCGCGGTCGGTCGCACCGATCATCACCGCCACCTTCGCCTCGCGGCCGGCGGCGAGCACAAATTCCGGCGCCTCAACGATAAACTTGCCGTCGAGCATCGGTCCAGCCACGCCGATGAGAGGCTTGCCCGCTGAAAGCGCTGCTTCTTCGGCCTCGTGGTCTGTGCCCTCAACCAGCTTCTCCGCCGGCAGCGCGCGCAACGCTGCCAAGGCTTCCGGGCCGTCTGCCGTGATCCCGAGTGAGCGCGCATAATCGACCGCCGTGGTCTCGGCATCGGAAAGTCCGGTGAGCGGGCCCGCCTTGGCCCGCGGGGACGGAAACCCGGGCGACATCATGATCGCGCGCTGGAACAGGCCGCGTGACAGTGGCGACGTGAGGTGGGCCACGACGGAGCCGCCGCCGGACGACTGGCCGAAAATCGTCACCGCCTTCGGGTTGCCGCCGAAGGCCGCGATGTTGCGCTGAACCCATTGCAGGGCGCTGCGCTGATCCATGTAGCCGTAATTGCCGTGCACCTCATCGGGCGTCTCGGCGAGCAACGCCGGATGGGCAAAGAAGCCGAGCCGGCCCACCCGAAAGTTCATGCTGACGAAGACGACGCCAAGCTTCGCCAGTGCGTCGCCCTGGGGGTAAAGCGAAGTTTGTCCGCGCACATTCGCGCCGCCGAAAATCCAAACCATGACGGGCAGCTGCCTGGCCGAGGTGGCGGGCCGCAAGACGTTCAGTGTGAGGCAAGCTTCCGATTTTGGCACTTCTTCCGTCGTCTGCATGCATTCCGGGCCGAATTTCGTCGCATCGCGCACGCCGGCCCAATGTTGCGCCGGCTGCGGCTCTCGCCAGCGCAGCTTGCCGACCGGCGGCGCGGCATAAGGAATGCCTTTGAAGCTGATGACGCCGTCCGCCTCCAAGCCGCGAACCTGTCCGCTATCGATCCGGACGACAGGTGCCTTGGCAGGGGTCGCAAGTGCCTTGGTAGGCGTCGATTGCGCGGACGCCGCGCCATCGATGGCGGCGGCGGCCAGGAGAACGGCAAAAAAGTATCTCAAATTCCTATGCACGCGTGGGTCCTCTCAATGGGGGCATGAGAATGGCGATCCACCCTCAATATTCGCGCGAAGTCATCGGCCTGTCGACGGGGCAAATGTCCGATAATTTTCGAATTTCAATTCCAGCGCGCCGACTGGGCGGAAGTGACGCTCGACGATGTCCGGCGTGACGCCATCGAGCGTACCCGGACGCCACACCGGATTGCGGTCCTTGTCGACGATGGCTGCGCGGATACCCTCGATGAAATCATGTTCGGCGACGCAGGCGAGCGAGACGCGATAATCCTGCTGAAAACTCTGCTCGACCTCTTCGAATGATAGTGCCGACCTGATGTTTCGCAATGTGATCTTGAGCGAGGTCGGCGACATTTTGCGCATGGTTTCCAGCGCCGCGCGCGCTTCCGGTTCGTCGGATCGCGCCAACCGGTCGAAAATCTCCTCGACGCTGTCCGCGCCATAGCAGCGATCGATCCAAATCCGCGCCGCGGCGAGGCGGCCGGCGGCGGGCGGCACCGAGAATTTGTCGAGCCGCGCCTTGACGTCGTGCATGCCGCGGCATTCGGCCAACGCCGCCGGAAGCTCGCTCAGTTTCGCCGCCGGAATGTGCAGGTCGGCGAGGCTGCAATAGATGGCGTCGGCCGCAGCCGCGCGCGCGCCGGTCATGGCGAGATAGGTTCCGGTAAATCCCGGCGCCCGCGCCAGCACGAAGCAGGCGCCGACGTCGGGAAAATAGCCGATGGCGACTTCCGGCATGGCGACCGACGAGCGCTCGGTAACGATGCGATGCGATGCATGGGCCGACAGGCCGACGCCGCCGCCCATGACGACGCCGTCCATCAGCGCGATCACGGGCTTCGGGTAGCGCGCGATCAAAACATCCAAATGGTATTCGGTCGCCCAGAATTTTTCCGGCAGTTTTTTGTCGCCCGTCTTCGCCGCGTCGTAGAGCGCGCGGATATCGCCGCCAGCGGCAAAAGCCCGCCCGCCGGCGCCGTCGAGCAGGATGGCGCCGACGGCAGGATCGTCCGCCCAGGCGCGCAGCAACGCCGTCATGGTGGCAACCATGTCGAGCGTAATGGCGTTGAGCGCCTGCGGCCGGTTGAGCGTGATGCGGCGCAGCGCGCCGTGGGCGCGGACGACGACGTCGCCGTCCTGAAGAACTTCCTCGCTCATCGGCCGACGAGGCTGCGCGCCACGATCAGGCGCATGATCTCGTTGGTGCCTTCGAGGATCTGGTGCACACGCAGATCGCGCACGATCTTCTCGACGCCGAATTCGGCCAAATAGCCGTAGCCGCCGTGCAGTTGCAGCGCCTGGTTGGCGACGTCGAAACAGCTGTCGGTGACGAAGCGCTTGGCCATGGCGATGAGCGCGGTGGCATTGGCGTCGTTGCGGTCGAACGCGGCGGCGGCCTGCCACAGCAAGGCGCGCGAGGCTTCGAGCGCGGTCGCCATGTCGGCTAAGCGGAACTGCAGCGCCTGGAATTCGTCGAGCCGTTTGCCGAAGGCTTTGCGCTCCTTCATATAAGCGAGCGCCATTTCAAAAGCCTTCTGCGCGCCGCCGAGCGAGCACGCCGCGATATTGAGCCGCCCACCGTCGAGCCCGGCCATGGCGATCTTGAATCCGGTGCCTTCCGCGCCGAGCCGGTTGGCGACCGGAACGCGCGCATTCTCGAAGACCACCGCACGCGTCGGCTGCGCGTTCCAGCCCATCTTGCGCTCGCTATTGCCGAACGAAATGCCCGGCGTGTCGCCGGGAACGATCAATGTCGAAATGCCGGACGCGCCGTCGCTGCCGGTGCGCGCCATCACCGCATAAAGGTCGCCGGCACCGGCGCCCGAGATGAATTGCTTCTGGCCGTTGATCACATAATCGTCGCCGTCGCGCACCGCGCGCGTCGCCAGTGCCGCCGCGTCCGAGCCGACGCCCGGCTCGGTCAAGCAATAGCTGCCCAAAAGCTCCATGGTACACAGTTTTGGCAGCCACTGTTTGCGCTGCGCCTCCGAGCCGTGAGCATCGATCATCCAGGCCACGAGATTGTGGATCGATATGTAGGCGGCGACCGTCGGGCAGCCGCTTGCCAGCGCCTCGAAGATCAAGGTCGCGGTGAGACGAGACAGCCCGGAGCCGCCGACATCTTCCGCGATATAGACGCCGCCCATGCCGAGCGCCGCCGCCTTGCGCATTTCGGCGACGGGAAAATGCCGCGCCTCGTCCCAGGCCACCGCATTCGGCGCAAACACCTCGTCGGCAAAGCTCTTCGCCATGTCGCGCACGGCGATCTGATCCTCGTCGAGCGAGAATTGCGGTGACGCGCGTGGGGATG
The DNA here is from genome assembly GCA_049584715.1 of Xanthobacteraceae bacterium. GTDB lineage: Bacteria > Pseudomonadota > Alphaproteobacteria > Rhizobiales > Xanthobacteraceae > BOG-931. Next base: position 13,504 of record JBAUYI010000072.1, on the reverse strand, counting down.
GATCAAGCATCAATCAGCCGTCGGTGGCGGTCGCGAGTTTTTGCTCGATGGGCCGTGCGCCGCGCGCTTGCCGCAGATCGTGCGCGGCCATGCCGATCGCCATGGCGATAACGAAGACGAACACGCCCGGCGACAGTGTCGCCAGGTCCGCAATCGCCGGCCCGGGGCATAATCCGACCAGCCCCCAGCCGATGCCGAACAGCGCCGCGCCCGCGAGCAGCGGCCGATCGATCTCGGTCGCAGTCGGCCACAGGCCCTTCGGCGCAAAAATCGGCGTGCGCGGCCGGATCAGCGCAAAGCCGATGCCGGTGACGACAAGGCCCGCCGCCATCACCACGATCAAGCTCGGATCCCAGGTGCCGCTCGGAATCCCGAACACGTCGAGAAAGCCCAAGACCTTCGCGGTCTGCACCATGCCGGAGATCACGAGGCCCGAGCCGAAGATAAAACCGCAGAGGAAGCTTGCGAGTGCGGGCATGGCTTTAGCCTCCGATAACGTGATGCGTCAGCGCGACGACAACGATCGCCGCGATCATGAACACGACCGTCGCCGCGATCGAGCGCGGCGATAGCCGCGCGATGCCGCAGATGCCGTGGCCGGAGGTGCAGCCGTTGCCGAGCCGGGTGCCGAAGCCGACCAGGAGGCCGGCCACTGCAACGGTGATCATGCTGCCCGGCATTTGCGGCATCGGCACCGCGTGGCCGATCAGCGCGGCGGCCAGGGGTGCAGCGATCAGGCCGGCGATGAAGGCAAGCCGCCAGAGCCGATCGTCGGTGCGCGGATTGAACAGGCCGCCGGCGATGCCGCTGATGCCGGCAATGCGGCCGGTGAACAGCATCAGCAGCACCGCGGCAAGCCCGATCAGCGCGCCGCCGATGGCCGCCGAGACCGGAGTGAAATTGGCCATGATTTGCCTCGTGGCGAAGGACGGGGCGCGGGTTTGTCGCGACCGCGCGATAGGCTAAAGATTATGCCGTCCCCCTCTGCACCGCAACGAGAGGCGCCAGCATGGACTTTACCCTTTCGCCCGAGATCGAAGACCTACGCCAGCGCACCCGCGCCTTCGTCGACGAGCATGTGCTGCCGCTCGAGGCCGATCAGCACAATTTCTCCGACCACGAAAACATCCCGCACGAGCGCCTCGAGCCGGTTCGGGCCAAGGCGAAAAAGGCCGGCCTGTGGGCGCCACAGTCGCCGAAGGAATACGGCGGCATGGATTTGCCGATGGTCGCCTGGGCGGTGATGTACGAGGAAGCGGCGCGCTCGCTGTTCGGGCCGCTGGCGCTCAATTGCATGGCGCCCGACGACGGCAACATGAACGTGCTGAAAAAGCTCGGCACGCCGGCGCAGAAGGAAAAATGGCTGCGCCCGATCGTCGAGGGCAAGGTGCGTTCGTCCTTCGCCATGACCGAGCCGGCGCCCGGCGGCGGCTCCGACCCGAGCATGATGAAGACCTTTGCGGAGAAGCACGGCAACACCTGGAAAATCTACGGCCGCAAGTGGTTCATCACCGGCGCCGACGGCGCCGCGCATTTCATCCTGGCGGCGCGTACCTCCAACGACAAGAGGAAGGGCATCACCACGTTCCTGTTTCACAAGGACCAGCCCGGCTGGCGCATCGTCCGCCGCATCGAGATCATGGGCCCCGAGGAACACGGCGGCCATTGCGAGCTCGATTTCGACGGGCTCGAGGTGCACGACGACGACGTGTTCGGCGGCATCGGCAATGGCCTCAAAGTGGTGCAGGTGCGGCTCGGCCCGGCGCGGCTCACCCACTGCATGCGCTGGCTCGGCTGGTCGAAGCGCTGCGTCGAGATCGCGCAAGACTACGTCAACCGCCGCGAGGGCTTTGGCGTCAAACTCGCCGACCGCGAGAGCGTGCAAATGAAGCTCGGCGAGGTCGGCCATAACATTCACATCGGCCGTCTCCTCACCATGCATGCGGCGTGGAAGCTCGACCAGGGCGATTTCGCCCGCAAGGAAGTGTCGATGGCCAAGCTGCACTGCGCCAACACGCTGCACCAGTCGGCCGACGTCGCCATCCAGCTCAACGGCGCGCGCGGCTATTCCAAGGACACCATCGCCGAATGGGTCTATCGCGCCGCCCGCGCCGCCCGCCTGGTTGACGGCGCCGACGAGGTGCACAAGATGGTGCTGGCGAAATTCATGCGCGAAGAAGGCCGCGATTTCTGGATGTGGAGCGCGGGCAACAGGGTTTAGGCGGTCACCGTCTGTCTAGGGCGCGTACTCATAGAGGCGCCGACACGGTCCGCGTTCGACACGGACGCCCTAGAGACGATAGTGCGATTAGTGGACAACTCAGCGCGCCTTTGACGTGGACCGCGATCCGCCGCACTATTGCGAGGCGGCGCAGCGCGTAACAGATCGGCCGCGAGAGGTGCGTAATGTCTGTCGTTACCGACAAAATTGGCAAATCTCTAGGGTATGGACGAGGGCGAAGGGTATCCGTTGAACGCGATGGCACTGACTTCGTCGTAGCATTCCAACCCGAAGGCCACGTTATTTTCCGGCATCATGACCTAAAAGCATTGAGAAATGTCTGCAGTAAGCTTCGGTGGGAAGTCATAGAAGAAAAGTCGTTTCCGCTAAACTTAAATGACATACGCACATATCTGAGCGGGTCAGAGTGAGGGGGTGCCATTCCGGTGCGGCCCTCAGCCCTTTGCTACCTCTTCGGCGGCGGAAGGGCCTTGCAAGTCGTCAAAGAACAAGACGCGGGCCACGACCCCGCGGAATTACAAACCGGACAAAACACAACCGTGCAAGCGCATCCCCATTTGCCCGTGCATAACTTGCCATTGAATGTCTGGCCGGCCGCTGCCGTTGCCATCGTGGGACGGTAACAAGGCATGATCATTTGCGCTTCGGCGCTCGGTCCGCAACAAACAATCCCCGACAATAGGACAGCGATTTGGAGAGAGAACGGAGATAGGCGTCCGGACATGGCTCTTCCTTTGCGCTTTGCCGTCTACTTCTTGCTTTCGGGTTCGGCTTTCGCTTTCATTTGCTTCAAATCACTATTCAGTTTCTCCATCGCCGATTTGAGCGCAGCGATCTCGGCGCGAGCGGCGGCAAGATCGCGATCGGCGGCGGCACTCTTCTCCTGAGTGTCGTGGGCCAGTTTGTTTAACGCTTGCTGAAGAAACTCGACATTGGCCTGCAGGCACGAGGTGCGTCGCTCCATCTGCTTTTCGGCCGTGCAAACTTCCATCCCGCGAATGTCTTGCGCGGGCGCGGGCGACAGCGATGCCAAGAGCACAAGCCCGCAGGGCGCAAAAATTTGCGCCGCTTCGTGCCATGGCTGGCGAGACTGCTGTTCGCGTTTCATGCCGGAGAGCTTACACGATAACGACCGACGCAATGATTCACTTGACTAAGTCGTCGCGACCTCAGGCACGATCATACGATCCTGCCGCCGGGTTGGACCGCCTGCCACGATCTGCACGACACCGGCGGCGAACCCGATCAGCGTGCCGATCTGCCACGCGTGGTCATAGGAGCCGAAAAGGTCGAAGATCAACCCGCCGCCCCAGGCACCAAGCGACGATCCGGCCTGGTGCACGACGAAGGACAGGCCGAGCAAGGTCGCCATATAGCGCGTGCCGAAAATCTCGGCGACCAGACCGCCGATGAGCGGCGCCAGGCCCGGCCACCACAGCATGCCCATCGCCGCAGCGAACAAGAGCGTGCTTGTCGGCGTCGGCGGCATCACGAAATAGACGGCGAACATGAGCGAACGCAGGATGTAGAGCAGCCCCAGCAGAATATGCTTCGGATATTTTCCGCCGAGCCAGCCGGTCAGCAATGAGCCGATGGAGCTCACGCCGCCGATCGTGGCAAGCGCCTCGGCGCTCAGCATCGGGTCCTGGCCGCAGAGCGCGAGATAGGCCGGCAAATGCGTGGTCAGGAAGACGAGATTGAGACCGCAGACGAAATAGGCGCCCGACATCACCAGAAACGGCCGGTTCCGCATGGCCTGGCCGAGCACCTCGCGCATGGAGGTCGTTGCGGTAGAGTGCCCCGGAAACTTGTCGGCACCGCCAGCCCAGTAGGCGGCGGGCAGCATCGCGATCGCCATCAGCACGAAAAGCAGTATTCCGATCTGCCACGGCTCGCGCGCGAGCACGGCCTGGGTGACGAGCGGCACCACCAGCGTACCGAGCGACCCGGCGGCGGAGACGACACCGAGCATCAGGCTGCGCCGCGCCGGCGAAACCGCACGCACGCACGCGGTCATCGCCAATGACGTCGCCGTGCATGACAAGGCCACGCCCATGAGGCCGCCGGAGACGATCAGGGCGAGCGCGCCTTGGGCCGCAGCCATGACGCACAAGCCAATGACGTAGATCGCGGCGCCTGCCATCATGGTGATGCGCAGACCGAAGCGGTCGGCGGTCGCGCCGACCAGCGCTTGCGAAAGGCCCCAGACGATATTCTGGACCGCCAGCGCCAGCGTAAAATCGGCCGCCGTCACCGCGAGATCGTGGGTGACCGGCGCCAGGAACAATCCGAAACTCTGCCGTATCCCCATGCCCAGCGTGAGCAACAGGGCGGTTCCAATCAAAATCAGCCGAGCTTGGCTGGCAGTTGGGGCAATCGTTCGCGACATTCCGGCGGCGATCCCAAGGGGGGTGACACGGAGCTACAGTCTGACCTGGCGGTCGATGCCAGCCAAGCTATCACGGCTGCCTGTCCCACGTCGCACGCCCTAGTTTCGTTTCCGCGCCGCTCGCCGCTGCTTGCGGCGCTTGGCTGCCCGCTTGCGCCGGCAGTGGTCGCAGCGGCAGCCGCCCTCTTCCAAAAAAAATTCCAGATATTCCTTGCCGTAGTCGTAGGTGATTTCTTCATCCGGTTCGATCCGGCGCAGCGCCACGATGACGATGCCGCCGTTGCGGCCCACCGGCTCCGCGTTCGGCCGGCAGGAGTGATTGAAGTAGCGCGCCACGTTCGATCGCGACGAACCGTCGATGGTCACGCGTTTGTTCACCTGGAACATATAGCGTGAGCCGCGCGCTTCGAGGCGGTCGGCTTCCTCGGGCGTCATGCGCCGGCCGCGATAGGTCGCGATAGTGGCCCGGCGCTTGATCGGCTTGGTCGCGAACAGGCCGAGCCCCGTTCTGGAGCGGCCGACGCGAAAGGAACGTGAGGACATCGCCTGCGCTTAGCCGCAAATTTTCAAAATGTCATGCGCGTTCGCCGGATATTCACAAAAACTCGAACGGCGGACGCGCATTCATTGTCGCGACAGATCCGCGATCACCGCCTGCGCGGCGTTGTGTCCGGGCGCGCCGGTCACGCCGCCGCCGGGATGGGCGCCCGAGCCGCACAGATAGAGGCCAGGCAATGGCATGCGGTAGTCCGCATAGCCGCGCATCGGGCGCAGCGAGAACAGCTGATCCAGCGTCAGCGCGCCGTGGAAAATATCGCCGTTCGGCAGGCCAAAGATGCGCTCCAGGTCGAGCGGCGCAAGACTTTGCCGGCCGATCACGCTTGACTTGAAGCCGGGCGCATAGGTCTCCACCGTGTCGATCATCAGGTCGGCGACGGTTTCGCGATGCTGGTCCCATGACGCGCCATCGGAAAATTGCGGCGCGACGTGCTGGCAGAACAGGCTCGCCACGTGGGCGCAGGGCGGCGCAAGCGTGTCGTCGAGGCTCGACGGGATCAGCATTTCGATGATCGGCACCCGGCTCCAGCCGTGGCGGACGCAATCGCGATAGGCCTGGTCCATGTAGGACAGGCTCGGCGCCATGATGATGCCCGCGGTGTGATGGTCGCCGGCGCCGGGGAGCGCGGAAAAATCCGGCAGTTTTGCCAGCGCCACGTTCATGCGGAAGGTGCCGGAGCCCACCTTCCACTTTCTCATGCGCGCTGCCATCGCGCGTGGCACTGCCTGCGACGGCACCAAGGTCTGGAACAGGTGTTGCGGATTGACGTTCGCGATGACGGCGCGGGCGCGAATCGCCGTGCCATCGTCGAGCACGACACCGGCGGCGCGGTCGCGCTCGACGATGACTTCGCGCACCGGAGAGCGCACGTCGATGCGCACGCCGCAGGCGCCGGCGGCGCTTGCCATCGCTTGCGTGATGGCACCCATGCCGCCGATGGCGTGGCCCCATAACCCTTGCTTGCCGTTCACTTCACCGAAGACGTGATGCAGCAGCACATAGGCGGAGCCCGGCGTGTAGGGGCTCGCCAGATTGCCGACCACCGCGTCGAAGCCAAGCACGGCCTTGATCGGATCGGACTCGAACCAGCCGTCGAGCACGTTGCCGGCCGATTGGCGCAGGAGGCGCAGCGCCGCCGTGACGGCATCGTCCTGCCACAGCCGCCTGCCGATGGCGGCGAGCTTGCCGAGTTGGCGCGCGCTATGGCTGAAATTGCGCAGCGCCAGATTGGGCGGCGCCTCGAGCACGAGACTGCGCAGTACATTGGCGACGCGGCCGATCTCGGCCTGATAGGCGCCGTAGCGGGCGGCGTCCTTGGCGCTGAATTTGGCGATCTCGTTTTCGCTGCGGCCCTCGCCGGTGAGGAGATAACGGCCATCGGGCAGCGGCAAGAAATTCTGCGCGCGGCGCTCGACGATGCGCAGGCCGTGCGCGTGCAGCTTGAGATCGCCGATGATCTTTGGCTGCAGCAGGCTCACCGCATAGGCCGCGGTCGAGTTGCGAAAGCCGGGCCAAAATTCCTCCGTCACTGCGGCGCCGCCGACGACGCCGCGCCGCTCGACGACACGCACGCGCAGGCCCGCCATGCCGAGATAGGCCGCGCAGGTCAGCCCGTTGTGGCCGGCGCCGATGACGATGGCATCAAGATCGGACATGATATTCAGACATTGGCATTCTTACGGGGCCAGATAGCCGGCCGATCCGAGAAGATCGCGAAACCGTGAAAACGGGACCCTGCCGGACCATGCCACAATATATGAGCCGCACTACAAGCTCCGATGGGAGCCAGGAAAGTAGGAGGCCCTATGGTTGCGCTGACAATCAATGGCGAGAGCAAGACGGTCGATGCGCCGGCCGATATGCCGCTGCTTTGGGTGCTCCGCGATCTCTTGGGAATGACCGGCACGAAATTCGGCTGCGGCATCGCGCAATGCGGCGCCTGCACGGTGCATCTCGACGGCAAAGCCGTTCGCTCGTGCCTGTTGCCGGTCGGCGCGATCGGCGACCGCGCCATCACCACGATCGAAGGCATCGGTGCCACCCCGAGCGGAGCCAAGGTGCAGAAGGCGTGGCTCGATGTGGAAGTGATCCAGTGCGGCTATTGCCAGTCCGGTCAAATCATGTCCGCGGCGGCGCTGCTCGAAAGCACGCCGCATCCTGACGATGCCGATATCGACGCGGCGATGGCGGGCAATATCTGCCGCTGCGGCACCTATGTGCGCATCCGCGAGGCGATCAAGCGCGCCGCGGACGGCCAAGTATAGGAGGCCGCCATGCACAACGCGCCTTCGAATTTCAACCCGCATGCGTCGCGTCGCGCTCTGATGACCGGCGCCTTGGCTGGCGGCTTCGTGCTCGCATTCCGCCTGCCGGTGAAGGCGGCGAACGAGCCCGAGCAGCCGCCCGACAATCCGGCCGGCCAGTTCGCACCCAATGCCTTCATCCGCATCGATCATGCCGGCAAGACCACGCTGGTCATGCCGCAAGTGGAGATGGGCCAGGGCGTCTATACCGCCATCCCCATGATCCTCGCCGACGAGCTCGATGCCGATTTCGCCGCGGTGACGCTGGAGCATGCGCCGTCCAGCGACAAGCTCTATGGCAATCCCATGTTCGGCATTCAGGCCACCGGCAATTCCAATTCCATCCGCTCGTTCTGGAAACCACTGCGGATGGCCGGCGCTTCGGCGCGGGCGATGCTGGTGACGGCCGCCGCCGGCCAATGGCAGGTCGATCCGGCGAGCTGCTCGGCGTCGAACGGCAAGGTCACGCACAGCGCGAGCGGGCGGGTTGCTGCCTACGGCGATCTGGTCGATGCGGCGAGCAACGTTCCGGTGCCGCAGAACCCGCCGCTCAAAGATCCAAAGGACTTCGCTTTGATCGGCAAGCCGCTCAAGCGGCTCGATACGCCAAACAAGACCGACGGCAAGGTCGTCTATGGCATCGACGCGCTGTTGCCCGGGATGAAGTTCGCGATGCTGATGCAGTGTCCGGTGCTCGGCGGCAAGGTCGCCCATGTCGACGACAGCGCCGCGAAGACCGTCCCCGGCGTTCGACAGATCGTCGTGCTCGACGATCTGGTCGCGGTTGTCGGCGACCACACCTGGGCGGCCAAGAAGGGCCTCGAAGCGCTGGACGTGACATGGGACGAAGGGCCGAATGCCAAGATCAGTTCGGCTGATATCTGGGACGACCTGCGCGCCGCGAGCAAAAAGGACGGCGCCGTCGCCAAATCGGTCGGCGACATCGCCAAGGGTCTGACGCAAGGCGACCGGGTCGACGGCGAATACGAGCTGCCGTTCCTGGCGCACGCGCCCATGGAGCCGGTGAACTGCACGGTGCATGTCACGGCAGATGCCTGCGAAATATGGACCGGCACCCAAGCCATGACGCGCTGCCAGTCCTACGCGGCACAAGCGGCGGGTCTGCCGCCCGACAAGGTGACCATGCACAATCATCTGCTCGGCGGCGGTTTCGGCCGCCGGCTCGAAGCCGACATGGTCGTGGCTGCCGTGCGCATCGGCAAAAAGGTCGACGGTCCGGTGAAAGTCATCTGGAGCCGCGAAGAGGATATGCAGCACGACGTCTATCGTCCGGTCTATCGCGACACGATTTCGGCTGCGTTGGCTAACGGCAGGATCGTCGCCTGGAAATATCGCGTCACCGGTTCGTCAGTGATGGCGCGTTGGTTTCCGCCGGGGTTTCAGAACGGCATCGATGTCGACGCCGTCGATAGCGCCGTCGACATGCCCTACGATATTCCGAACCTGCAGGTGCAATACGTGCGTGCCGAGCCGCCGGCCGTGACCACCGGCTTTTGGCGCGGCGTCGGACCGAACAACAACGTGTTTGCCACCGAGTGCTTCATGGACGAGCTCGCCCGCAAAGCGGGCAAGGACCCGGTCGATTTCCGGCGCGGCATGCTCGACAAGAATCCACGTCTGAAAGCCGCCCTCGATCTGGTCGCCGAGAAATCCGGTTGGGGTCAGCCGTTGCCGGCGCGCACCGGTCGCGGCGTCAGTGTCCAGCCGTCATTCGCCAGTTTCATCGCGACCGTCGTCGAGGCCGAAGTTGACGAGAAGGGCGAAGTCTATCTGCGTCGCGTGACCTCGGCGGTCGATACCGGCATCGCCGTCAATCCCGATACGATCAGGGCGCAGCTGCAAGGTGGGCTGATCTTCGGGCTCACGGCGGCGCTTTACGGCGAGGTCACCATCGACAAGGGACGGGTCCAACAATCCAACTTCAACGACTACCGCATGCTGCGCATCGATCAGGTGCCGAACATCGAGGTGCACGTCATCAAGAGCGAAGAGAATCCGGGCGGCATCGGCGAGACCGGCGCGACGGCGGGGCCGCCGGCGCTGCGCAATGCGATCTACGCGGCGACCGGTGTGGCGCTGCGCCGGCTGCCGATCGACCGCCGCGCGCTTGCGGTCAAGGTGTGAGTGCCATGCGCGCCCGCACCGTCATCGTTGGAGCCGTCGTCCTGGTTGCCGCGGCCGTATTCGTCGTCGAGACCTTCACCAAGGGACCGCTGGCCTTCGCCGGCGGCCACACGGTGGCGCTGGCGGATTACCACGAGGCCGATCCGACCGGCGTTCCGCAAAATCTCGCCAATGCCGATCAGATCAAACGCGGCGAATATCTCGCCCGCGCCGCCGATTGCCTGGTCTGCCACACCGCGCCGGGCGGCGCCGCCTATGCCGGCGGCCTGGCGTTTCCGTTGCCGTTCGGCATGCTCTTCTCGACCAACATCACGCCCGACAAAGATACCGGCATCGGCAACTACAGCGACCAGGATTTCCTCGACGCCTTGCGCCGCGGCAAACGACGCGACGGCGCGCGTCTTTATCCGGCGATGCCGTATACGTCCTACACCTACATCACCGACGCCGACGGCCTGGCGATCAAGGCCTATCTGTTCAGCCTGCCTGCCGTGCATGCGACGGTGCCCGACAACACGCTGGCATTCCCGTTCAACCAGCGTTGGGCAATGGTGTTCTGGTCGACGCTGTTCAACGCCAATGCCCGCTTTGCGCCCAATACCGATCGTAGCGCGGAATGGAACAGAGGCGCCTATATCGCCGAAGCGCTCGCTCATTGCGGCGAGTGCCACACGCCGCGAAATCTCGCCTTCGCCCTCGACAACGGCAAAAAGTTCGCCGGCGCGATGACCGCGGGCTGGCACGCCTTCAACATCACCTCGGACAAGGGCTCCGGCATCGGCGGCTGGAGCGACGACGAGCTGTTCGCCTATCTGGCAACCGGACACACGCAGGGCCGCGGCACGGCGGCGGGTCCGATGGGCGAAGCCGTCGATCAAAGTCTCAGCCAGATGGCGCCGTCCGACATTCACGCGCTGGTCAGCTATATGCGCAGCGTGCCGCCTATCGCCTCGCCCGATCTGCCGGCAACGCTGGCGCCGCCGGCGCCGGCCTCGCCGAAGGCCGGCGGCGCGACGTCCGACGCGCTCGGCAAGAAGATCTTCGAAGGATCCTGCGTGAGCTGCCACGACTGGACCGGCGTGAGCGCGATCACGCCCTACGCGACAGTGGCCGGCGCCCGCGCGGTCAACGATCGCACCGCCACCAATGTCGCCCAGATCGTGATTTCCGGAACGGAGCGACACACGCCGTCAGGCGTGGTGTCGATGCCGGCCTTCGGCAGCACGCACTCCGACGTCGAGATCGCCGCGGTGAGCAACTATGTGACGGCGCGGTTCGGCAGCGCGGCATCCAGCATCACCGACAAGGACGTGGCAGGGCTGCGATCGCAGACGGCCCGGTGATTTGATATCGGATGGCGGGGCCAGGGCGTGGACGACCTGTCCAGCTCTAACCATAGGTCGGCCGCTGCGGCCAGTTAGGCGGCGAGTCCTCAAAATCCTGTTGCCGCCCGTAAGGCGTCATATCGAGCAGAGCGCGGGCGTCCGTGAGAGGTTCGGTGCCGCGCGCGTAGACCGAATAGGTGTGGAAGACCTCGTCGCCAAGGCGGAAGAAAACACTGAGCCCATGCTCCTCTCCCTCGATTGCATTGGGGCCGTTTTTTGCCTCCAGCTCGGCCTTGTTTCGATAATTGTATTCGACCGGCGCAACCTTCGCGTCGTTGGTGGCGTGAAAGTCGTAATTGAAGTCGCTGCCAAATGAGGAAAACCACGGGAGACTCCATCCCTTTTGCGCCCTGTAGGCATCGAGCTTGGCCAGCGGAGCGCGCGACACCAGCACAAACGTCGTGTCGCGGTTGTTCAGCATCGACAGATCGCCGATGGCGTTCACATAGCGTGTGCAGCCGGGGCAGCCTTTCTGCCACGCCGGATCGAACATGAAATGATAGACGACAAGTTGCCGGCGGCCTTCAAACAGGTCTTTGAGACTCGTTTTCCCATTCGGGCCATCGAAGATGTAGTCCTTTTCAATCTTCACCATCGGTAGACGGCGCCGTTCGGCGTTGACCCGATCATATTGGCCGGTGAGTTCCTTCTCATGCGCGAGGAGTTTCTTGCGCTCGCCGAGCCACTGGTCGCGCGAAACGATCGGCGGATGCGGGATTGTATTTGTTTTCATCTCGCTTTCTCCTTATTACGCTTGGAAATACTATTCGGGCGGTTGCTCAGCCGATGAGACCAGATACTCGGCGCCGTCCGTGACGTAAGAAACGTGGCGAAAATCGCGGATCGTTGCGATCTTGTCGGCCGACCACTGCAACAGCATGAAATATTTCGGTCTGGGCGATGGCTCGCTGGGATCAAACACCAGGATTGCCGGACGGCCTTCGACCAGTCCAGGGACGAGATGCCAGTCGTGGACCTTCGCGTAATTTCCAAAATATCTGGACACTTCGGCCTTGCCGCTCATTCCGGTCTTGTTGACGAGGTCGAGACGCACATCGTCCGCGATCATGTCGCGGATCGCGTCGAAGTCCCGCGCGTTGAAATGCGCGGCATAGGCGCCGAGGCGTTCGCGATCGGCCTCAGACAACAAAGGACGCGGCAAACCATCCGGTTCGTCGGCCAGTTCGCGAAGCCGCGCGCGTCCGCGATGCAGCGCCGCTTTGACGGCGGGAAGGCTGAAGTCCATCACCTCGCAGATTTCCCGCAGCGAGCAACCGAGCACATCCATCAGGATAACGCTGCTGCGTTGCGCGACCGGAAGCCGCATGAAGGTTCGAAGGCTTGCTGTTGCGATCTGACGGCTAGCGACGGTGTCGATCGGATCGGCAATCATGTCTATGTCCTCGCCTGATCGCAGCGCTTCCTGCCGGTTGCGGCGACGTAGAAAATCCAGCGCGGTATTATGCGCGATCCGAAACAGCCAACCCTCCGGATTGTCGATCGGCTCGGCGGCAAACGACTCGACCGCCTTGATCAACGCGTCCTGCACCACGTCTTCGCCGTCGATCACGGAGCCGACCATGCGAGCGCAGTAGCGATGGAGCCTCGGCCGCATGGCGACGAGAAGCCGGTCGAGGCCCGCAGCCGCCGCCGATGCGTCAGGAACCGATTTCATTCTGCCTCCAGAGATTTGAGCCGGTGGCTACGGCTCACCCAGCATCCGGTAATTGCCGACAATTGTAACGCCTCGGGCCTGCGGAGGTTCGACGCAGCGTTCGCGGATCCCACTCTGAAAGGCCTGAAAGGCTTCCAGTTTTTGGAGGAGATTAGGGCCGTCTTCGGCTTCGACGAAATGGACAAAGCTATCGTCGTCGAGCCGCAGCGACAGATAGCGAAGGCCATCGGGCTTCGCGGCCTTCAATTCCTCAAACACCTTTGCGATCAGCCCAGCATTGCGGTCCGCCGCTTCGGGCTTCGCCTTATACCTAATCAAGGTCCGTTTCATCGTTTTCTCCCTCGTCGTTAATGCGACGATGATCGCCCGTCGCTGTTCCGCGATGGGGATCGCCTCGTCTCAGCCCATGGACGTCTGGTGTCAGTCAAAGGATTCGGTCGAAGAATAATATTTTCAAGGAATCCTGCGGTGTAACCGGGTTTGCCCTGATGGGGGACCGGTACCACCCGGTGCGGATGCAGCCGGAATAGAGCGTGGGTTGCTTGCTTCACGCGCCCTTCTTCCGCATAAATTGCCATCGAGCCGGCCTATCCACGTGGCCAGGGATATCGCTTTCATTGACCCACCAAGAAACTCCAAGGAGCAGACATGAAACTCGCATTTTTCGACAATTATAAGCTCGGCGTGATCGTCGGCGACAAGATCGTCGACGTCTCCGCCGTGACCAAGGGCATCAAGGCGCTCGGCCCGCAGGACGTGATCCGCGGCGTGATCGAGAAATGGAGCAGCTACAAGGGCAAGCTCGC
>JBAUYI010000071.1:0-11581 GCA_049584715.1 Xanthobacteraceae bacterium | reverse complement strand
CCACGCCGAGGTCGATCAGCTTGAGCGATCCGCCGCTTTCCAGGATCACGTTGTCGGGCTTGATGTCGCGATGGATGATGCCGGCGCGGTGCAGCGCCGCAATGCCGCGGGCCAATTTGATGGCGATGTTGCGCCCCTCCTCCAGTCCCATCGACGGGCGGCGCGCGAGCCGCGTTGCCAGAAGCTCGCCCTGATAGAGCGGCATCACCGTGTAGAGGCAGGTCTGGCGTCCCAGCGGCAGTTCGATGACGCGGCCGACCCAGGGACTGTTCACCCGCGCCCCGACCCACGCCTCGCGAACGAAGGCGGCGTGGTAGGTGGCGACGGTCGCGACCTGGGGCTTGGGAAATTTCAGCACCACCTCGCCGCCTTCGACCTCATCGACGGCGCCGAAGAGGCGGCTGTAGCGGCCGTCGGAGACGAGCACTTTGAGAACGAAGCCATCGACCGTCTCGCCATCGACCGGAACCGGGATCAGTGGCAGCTGCATGATGGCGGCGCCGATATCGGCGGATTCCGCCGTCGGCAGCTCGACCACGTCGATCACCATGGCGGTGCAGTTGTCGGTCGAGCCGGCATCCAGCGCGGCGGCGACCAGCGCACGGGCGGAATCTTCCGACGCCGAGCGCTCGCGCAAAATGTCGGCGATGGCCTCGGGCGCCAGATAGCCGTGCACGCCGTCGCTGCACATCAGAAAGCGGTCGTGCAGCGCCACCGGCTGGGTGGCGTAGTCGAGCCGCACTTCCGTCTCGACGCCGAGCGCGCGGAACAGGATGTTGGAGCGGCCGGAACCTGTGGTGCCCTCGCGCACATGGTCGGTGGTGAGCAGCGTCAAGCGGTCGCTGGCGAGCCGGTAGGCGCGGGTGTCGCCGACATGCAGCACGTGCGCGATCCGCCCGCGCAGCACGATCGAGGTGAAGGTGCATCCCATCCCGGCAAGCTTCGGGTCGCGCTTGCCCTGGGAATAGATCCAGCCGTTGAGCGAACTGATGACAGTCGCCGCGGCGCGGCGCACTTCCATGGTCTCGGGCAGGTCGCAAAAGCCGTCGAGGAAGCCGCGCACCGCGGTCTCGGCGGCGACGCGGCCGCCCTTGGCGCCGCCAATGCCGTCGGCGATGGCGGCGACGACGTCGCGGCGCGGTTTCGGCAGCTCCCAGCCGAACACGGCGCCGCCGAAATCTTCGTTGCGCTCGCGCGGACCGGTCTCCGAGGCGAACCCCACGCTTGCCTTGACGCCGGAAACCCGCTCAGCCATCGCCCTGATCCTGGTCCGTGCGACGCTGGTTAGTCCGGGAGATGACGGGATGAGTTCAATTTCGCGCTCGTGACGTCAGTGATCGAGCAGGCAGCGATGGAAGTAACTATTACCGCCCATGGAGGAGGCGAGGATCACGGTAAGATCGCCGGACTTGAGATCAAGCGTATAGCGCCAGCCATCGTTGGCATCGCGCCAGGCGATTTTGGCGTCGCTGATACTTGCCGGGTTTGTATCCACCGTATTGTGGTCGTAGTCGACCTTGATTTGCCAGGTGGTGCCACTCGATTTGTTCACGCAGGTGATGGCCCGCTCGCCACGCGGCGGCTCGGCGCTGACTGCGGGAGTGGCAATGCCGATCACCAACGCGGCAGCGAGCCCCGCCAATGGCCGACCTAGCTTTGTCATTGACCTAGTTAGACTGCCTGACCCTTCCATTTGCCTGCCTACTTTATAATCACACTGCGGATTTTCTAGACACCATTGCTTAGGCCGAGCCACAACCTTCATCAGAATATATGTCCAGTCAATGCTCGATTGGCTGGCATAGTTTTTGCGAAGTCCGCTGGCATTCGGCTGTGTGCCTTCCGGCGCGCAGGCCGCATTTTACTGGGGGAAGGCAACAATGGCACTCGTACCGTCACCACAATGGCTCGACACAGGCGATAACGCCTGGCAGTTGGCAGCCGCAACATTCGTTGGTCTGCAAAGTATACCCGGCCTCGTCGTTCTCTACGGCGGCGTCGTCAAGAAGAAGTGGGCGATCAACTCCGCCTTCATGGCGATGTACGCTTTCGCTTCGGTTCTCGTCGTCTGGGTTCTGTTCGATTACAACATGGCGTTCGGGCACGCGTGGCTCTCGATCGCCGGACAAACCTTCCTCGGAATGCCGCAACTCGCGACCTCGGCCGCGTTTACGACCGGTCAAGCCATAGTTCCGGAGGCAGCATCGGGCATGCCCCCGATGGCCTTCCCGATGGCGACGCTGGTCTACTTCCAGTTCGTGTTCGCGGCGATCACCGTCATCATTCTTGCCGGTTCAGTGCTCGGTCGCATGAACTTCACGGCGTGGATGATCTTCTGCCCGGTGTGGATGACGCTGGTCTACACCGTAGGCGCGTTCAGCCTCTGGGGTGGCGGCTGGCTCGCTGCCAACTTCAGTGTGGCGGACTTCTCGGGCGGCTACGTCATCCATCTCGCCGCCGGCACGTCGGGCTTCGTTGCGGCATGGGTCATCGGCCCGCGCATCCAGGCCGACCGCGACAACTTCCCGCCCAATAGCTTGCTGGTGACCTTGGTCGGCGCCGGCATCCTGTGGATCGGCTGGAACGGCTTCAACGGCGGCGACCCGTACTTCGCCAACGCCGACGCCGGTGCCGCGGTGCTCAATACCAACACGGCCACCGCTGTGGCTCTGCTGGTCTGGACGATCATGGACAAGATGGCCTACGGCAAGCCGTCGGTCATCGGCGCGGTCAACGGCATGATCGCCGGTCTGGTCGCCATCACTCCCGGCGCCGGTTATGTCGACGGCTGGGGTGCGATCGCCATCGGCGTCTGCGCGGGCATCATCCCGTGGCTCAGCATGAACAAGTTCCAAAAGAGCAGCTTCATGATGAAAGTGGACGACACGCTCAGCGTTTTCTCGACGCATGGCGTGGCCGGACTTATGGGCGGTCTGTTGGTCGGTATCCTCGCCAACCCGGACATGCTGCAGTATATCGGCACCGACAAAGAGGCACCGGGCGTCAACGTGACGGGCTTGCTCTACGGCAACCCGGCGCAGCTCCTGGCGCAACTTTATGGCGCACTCTTCATCATCATCTACAACGTGATCGCCACCTACATCATCCTCAAGGTGATCGGCTTCATCGTGCCGCTGCGCATGGATGAGGCGACCTTGAAGGTCGGCGACGACGCCGTGCACGGCGAAACCGCCTACGCGATCGGCACAGAGGGCGAGTAATCAGCCCAAGCCGGTGGACTCAAAAGTCCACCGGCTCTTCTTTCCTTGCGGGCATGATGGCCGCCTGCAAGTCACGGTCCGTGTTTCAACTCCTGTCACGCGGACCTTTTGGCGGCTCCCACTCTGCTGCAGGGGGCCGCCTTTTTTATTGGCCGAGGGCGTTGGCGGCCACACGCCTTATCGGCTCGAAATGCGGGAAATCGGTTGATTTGCCTGACTTGGCGGCCGGGAAACCGTTCCCCTAAAATTCGAATGGGATAGGCTGGTACCCCTCGCGGCCGTCACACCCGCGTCATACGATCTCTTCAGAACGTGGCGTTCCGTCAAAGCTCGGAGTTGCCCCATGCGTCCGCTGCTCATTCTCGGCACGACGGTGCTGTCGGCCATGCTCGCGTCCACGGCATTCGCCCAGGCGCCGGCACCGCAGCCGCACAATATCGTTCTGTTCGTCGCCGACGGCCTGCGCTTTCGCATGGTCGACGATACGACCGCGCCGACCATGGCGGCGATCGCGCGCGAGGGTGTGAGCCTGCGCAACAGCCACGCGCTGTTTCCGACTTTCACCACGGCGAACGCGTCGGGCATGGCGACCGGCCACATGCTTGGCGACACCGGCGATTTCTCCAACACGATCTACACCGGCTTCCAGGTGCCGGGCGCCGGCAATACGCTGACCCCGTTTCTGGAAAACGACGTGGTGCTCGGCGATGTCGACGAGCATTTTTCCGGCAATTATCTCGACGAGGCGACGATCCTCAAACTCGCCCGTGACAAGGGCTACAGCACCGCCTCGGTCGGCAAGATCGGCCCGGCGTTGATCTTCGATCCGACGGAACGCTCCGGCGCGCAAACGATCCTGATCGACGACGCCACCGGTACGCCGAAAGGCATTCCATTGTCCGCCGAAATCACGCAACGGTTCCAGGCGGCGAACCTGCCGCTGGTGACGCCGTCGCGCGGCGCCAATGGCGCCGCCGGCAACATGACCACGCCCGGCACGCTCACCGCCAATGTGGTGCAGCAAGATTATTTTGCCGCCGTAACGACGAAGGCCGTGCTGCCGCTGTTCAAGGAGCGCAACAAGCCGTTCGTCCTGGTGTTCTGGTCCCGCGACCCCGACGGTTCCCAGCACAATCAAGGCGACAGCCTGAACGCGCTGGTTCCCGGCATCAACGGCCCGACCTCACTCGCCGCGATCCACAATGCCGATGACGACCTGGCGCGCATCCGCGCGGCGCTGCGCGATCTCGGCCTCCTCGATTCAACCGACATTATCACCACGGCCGACCATGGCTTCTCGACGATCGGCAAGGAAAGCCAGACCAGCGCCACGGTGAAAATGACGTTTGCCGACGCGCCCGCCGGCCGCTTGCCGCTCGGCTTCGTCGCCCTCGATCTGGCGCACGCGCTCGACATGGCGCTGATCGACCCCGACGACGGCTACAAGACCATCGGCGACGGGCAGCACACCAGATTCGGCAACGGGCTCATCGGCGGCGATGCCAACAAGCCGAAAGTGGTGGTGGCGGCTAATGGCGGATCCGATCTGATCTACCTGCCCGACGGCGACAAAACCTTGGCCACGCGCATCGTCGATTTCTTGCTGACGCAAGATTACGTCAGCGGCCTGTTCGTCGATACAAAACTCGGCAAATTCCCCGGCACCTTGTCGCTCGACGACATCGCGCTCGAAGGCAGCGCCATCACCCCGCACCCGGCGATTGCGGTCAATTTCCGCTCCTTCGACACCGTATGCGGCGAACCGGTGCGCTGCACGGTGGAGATCGCCGATACCGTTCTGCAGCAGGGCCAGGGCATGCATGGCTCGTTCAGCCGCGCCGACACCTGGAACTTCATGGCAATGCAGGGGCCGGACTTCAAATCGGGCTTCATCGACCCGGCGCCCGCCAGCAATGCCGATCTCGGCCGCACCATCGCGCAGTTGATGGGGCTGGACGTGCACGACAACGGCAAGCTGGTCGGCCGCGTGCTCGCCGAAGCGCTGCCGAACGGCGCGCTGCCCGATGTCACCAGTCGCGTCGTGACGTCGGCACCGGCGTCGAACGGCCTCGTTACGGTCCTCGACATGCAGATGGTCGGCAATACGCGCTATTTCGACGCCGCCGGCTTCCCGGGCCGAACGGTCGGCCTGTCCACCACGGCGCTACCCAGCGCCACGCAGTGACAGGTCACATCGGGCAGTCACATGGGCAAGTAGCCGCGGCCGGTGAGGCGGCTTTCAGCGATAATCCAGTCGAGAATGGCGATATCGACTTCGTCGAAATCGGCGAGAAAACGCTGCGCCGGCTCTGCCACGATGATTTGCGAACGCGCAATCACCGCGGCGAGCGTTTCAACGTCTGCAAACGTTTCTACGTCCGAACCCGCCATCTTCATCGAAGCCTCCCGGGCGGTCGCAAAGAGCAACGCGCATGGTTTTGGAGCAGTGTTTTGACCCCCGCCCTCGACCGTTAGTCGGCTGAGTCGGGATTACGGTTCAAAACTGAAATGGCAGGGTGGCCGGCCAAGGGCGGCACTTGGGCAATCTCGCGACGTTCCAGTCACCGCTCGGTGATCGCGCACTTATCGGACGTTGGCTTTGGGCAATGACGCCGCCAACGGTTGTAGCGGCGGATTGCTTCATGACACTTCGCAAAAATATTTCACAATCCGTTGTGAACGCAGGATATTTCTCGCTGGGCCCGGCGGCTTTCGACCGAATGATGCTCAACCCGAAGGGCTAGTATTGGCGGCCATTGAACCGTACATGTCAGTGGCGAATTACATTTCCGAAAATCGGATCAGCCCCCAATAACGATCAGCCCAAACGGAGGTTTTCCCATGGCTCTGGCAATTGGCGACACCGCGCCGGATTTCGAAGCCGAAACGACCGAAGGCAAAATCCGCTTTCACGACTGGATCGGCAACAACTGGGTAGTGCTGTTCTCGCACCCCAAGGATTTCACCCCGGTCTGCACCACCGAGCTCGGCACCATGGCGCGGCTGAAGCCCGAATTCGACAAGCGCGGCGTCAAGATCATCGGGCTCTCGGTCGACCCGGTCGACAACCACAAAAAGTGGGCGGCCGACATCAAGGACGTGGTCGGCTTCGCGCCGAATTACCCGATGATCGGCGACACCGACCTGAATGTGTCAAAGCTCTACGGCATGCTGCCGGCATCGACCGGCGGCACCTCGGAAGGCCGCACACCGGCCGATAACATGACCGTGCGCAATGTTTTCGTCATCGGGCCGGACAAGAAGATCAAGCTGGTCCTGGTTTATCCGATGACCACGGGCCGCAATTTCGACGAGGTGCTGCGCGTCATCGACTCGCTGCAGCTCACCGCCAAGCACCGCGTGGCGACGCCGGCCAACTGGAAGCAAGGCGAGGATGTCATCCTCACCGGCGCGGTGACCGACGACGAGGCGAAGAAGCTCTATCCGCAGGGCTGGAAGACGCCAAAACCCTATATCCGCATGGTGCCGCAGCCGCGGCAGTAATTCCGCCGGCACTGGGTTAGATTGTCCGGGCGCGGCTTCGGCCGCGCCCTTCATTTCATCAGCCGTAGCTTTAAGGACGTCGTTATGAATAGCGGAGCCGAATTGCAGCCGCCGTTTGCCGAGTTCATGGGGATGAAGATCACGCATCTGTCGAAGGACAAGGTCGAAGCCGAGATTTTCGTTCGCGAAGAACTCAACAACCGGTTCGGCGCGATGCATGGCGGCGCCATTATGGCGCTGGCCGACAATCTCGGCGGCACCGCGACCTTTGCCAACCTGCCCGAAGGCGGACGCACCGCGACCATCGAGAGCAAGACCAATTTCTTCGCGCCGATCCCCGTGGGCGACACCGCCCGCGCCGAATGCACGCCGCTGCACCGCGGCCGCACCACCATGGTCTGGCAAACCCGCATCACGCGAAACGATGGTAGACTGTGCGCGTTGGTGACGCAGACGCAGATTGTGATTGCGCCTGAGAAGAGCTAGCGCGAGGCGGCAACCAGATGCCCGCAATAAAATCACCGGAAAAAACGACCCGGCCGAAAAAGACAGCCGGCCACTTTCGCATAAAGCGTATCTACGAGCCCGCCAGCAAGGACGACGGCTTGCGCGTGCTGGTCGACCGGCTGTGGCCGCGGGGCATCGCGAAGAAAAAGGCGCACATCGATCTATGGCTGAGGGACCTGTCGCCGAGCGACGTGCTGCGGCGCTTGCTGCATGCCGACCCGACGAAATGGAATGAATTCGTCAAGACCTATGGTCGCGAGCTCAAACATGAGCCGGCGCGGACGGCGCTTGCGGACTTGCGCAAGCTGCCGCGCAGCCGGCCGGTGACGCTGCTCTATGCGGCGCGCGACGAGGCTCACAACAACGCCGTGGCGTTGAAGCGTTGGCTGGAGCGGGCGAAGTAGCGATCCCTACCCGTTTCACTGGACCATGATCCGATCAAATTGAATCGGATCAGGGTCTAGTTTTTTTCGCTGGAGCATGATCCTTTCGGAAAACCGGCATCCACTTTTCCGGATCATGCTAAGACACGCCGACGAGGCGGATCAGCCCGTAGCTGATCAGGCCGAGAATGATCAGCGACGCCGTCACCGCGAGCGTCACCCGCACACCGCTCTTCGCCACGACGCGAACATCGACGCCCAGGCCGAGCGCCGCCATCGAGATGGTCGTCAATATCGCGGCGACGTGGGTGATGGTGGGCAAAACGCTTTGCGGGATCAGCCCGAATGAGCGGACGATCAGGACCATGAGGAAGCCGGTGATGAACCACGGCACCAGCTCGTGCAGGTCCGGCTTGCGGCGGTTGGCGCGATCGAGCCGCGGATCGGTACGCAGGTCGCGCGCAAGCAGCGACAGTCCGAGCACCACCGGGCCCAGCATCAGCACCCGCACCAACTTGATCACCGTTCCGACCTGATTGCTCAGCGCGCCGATCGGCAGTGTCGCCGCCAGCACTTGCGGCACCGCGTAGACGGTCAGGCCGGCCAGCACGCCGTATTGCGTCAGCGACAATTGCAGGATCGGCACCAGCAACGGCAGGGTCAGGACGACGACGACGCCCAAGACTGCGGTAAACGAGATCGATGCGGCGATCTCGTCGCCGTCGGCGCCGATCACCGGCGCCACGGCGGCAATCGCCGAATTGCCGCAGATCGAATTGCCGCAGGCGATCAGGATCGCCATGCGCAACGGCAAGCCGAGCATGCGGCAAATGACAAAGCTCGAGCCGAGCGCCATGGCGACGACGGAGGCGATGCCGACGAGCAGGATCGGCCCCAGCGCCAAAACGATCGCGACGCTCACCGACGCGCCGAGCATGACGACCGCGACCTCCAGCAGGAATTTCGCGGAAAACGCGATGCCGGGAACGAAGCGCTTTGCCGGTGTCCATGCCGTGCGGATGGCGACGCCGAGCAGAATCGAAAGCACCAGTGCTTCCAGATAAGCTTGCCCGGCGAAATGAACCTCGACGGCCTGCAGCAGGATCGCGACCACCGTTATCGCGATGCAGAGCAGGATGCCCGGCGACAATCGGCGCAAATGATCGATCAAATCACAGCACCTTGTAAAATTTGAGTTTTACGCCGGCGGGCTCGCGTTCACCGGTGCACACGGCGATGCAGCGCGCGATCCAGCCATAGCGCGCCGCGCCGGTCTCGAAGAAGGTGGCGCCACGGAAATAATAGCTGCCGGGCTCGGCCGGACGGCCGGCGGCGAGCGCCGCCATCACCGCGGGCGGACCGTGGCGGAGCGCGAGGTTGCGGACATTGATCAGCACGCCGTCGTCGGTCTGCAGGGTGTAGCGCGCCTCCAGTTCCGACACGCCGTCGCTGCGCAGGATCTGCCAATCGGCGCCGCCCGGCAGCACCTTGCCGCGGATGTTTGGGCCGGAAAATTCGCCGCCGGTGATCGGGACGATGCGGCGCGCGCCCTTGCCGACGTCGCCGCAATCGAGCGGTGGGCCGACCGAGACATCGGCCGCGAAGATCAGCTCAAGCTGCGGCGTGTCGGCCATGGCCGGCTCCCGAACCATTGCATTGTGGGGACGAAATTCCGGATAATCGCCGCCACATGCAAGTCAATCACCAAGCCACGCTTTTGCAAAGCACGCGAGGAGCACCATGGATGTTCGCGCCGCCGTAGCCTTCGGCCCCGGCAAACCGCTCGAAGTGACCACCGTAAAGCTCGAAGGCCCACGTGCCGGCGAGGTTTTGGTCGAGATCAAGGCGACCGGCATCTGCCACACCGACGAGTTCACCCTGTCTGGTGCCGACCCCGAGGGGCTGTTTCCCGCGATCCTCGGCCACGAGGGCGCCGGCATCGTCGTCGACGTCGGACCCGGCGTAACCTCGGTGAAAAAGGGCGACCACGTCATCCCGCTCTACATCCCGGAATGCCGCAACTGCCCGTCGTGCCTGTCGCGCAAAACGAACCTGTGCACCGCGATCCGCACCACCCAGGGCCAGGGCGTGATGCCCGACGGCATGTCGCGTTTTTCGCTGGATGGTAAGACACTGCACCACTATATGGGCTGCTCGACCTTCGCCAATTTCACCGTGCTGCCGGAAATCGCGGTGGCAAAGATCCGCGACGACGCGCCGTTCGACAAGGTCTGCTATATCGGCTGCGGCGTCACCACCGGCATCGGCGCGGTGATCAACACCGCCAAGGTCGAGCCGGGTGCAAAAGCAATCGTGTTCGGGCTCGGCGGCATTGGGCTCAACGTCATCCAGGGGCTGCGGCTCGCCGGCGCCGACATGATCATCGGCGTCGATCTCAACTCCGACAAAAAAGCCTGGGGCGAGCGCTTCGGCATGACCCACTTCGTCAATCCGAAAGAAGTCGATGGCGACCTCGTCGCGCACCTGGTCAACATGACCAAGAGCGGCGCCGACCAGATCGGCGGCGCCGACTACACCTTCGAATGCGTCGGCAATGTCCATCTCATGCGCATGGCGCTGGAGAGCTGCCATCGCGGCTGGGGCCAGAGCATCATCATCGGCGTCGCCGGCTCGGGCCAGGAGATCGCAACCCGGCCGTTCCAACTCGTCACCGGCCGGGTCTGGCGCGGCACCGCCTTCGGCGGCGCCCGCGGCCGCTCCGACGTGCCGAAGATCGTCGATTGGTACATGCAAAAAAAGATCGAGATCGACCCGATGATCACCCACACCATGCCGCTTTCCGACATCAACAAGGCCTTCGACCTGATGCACGAGGGCAAGAGCATTCGCAGCGTCGTCGTGTATTAGGGGACGCCCGCAATCGCTCGTTCGCAATCTAGACCCGTATCGGGCGAGAGCGACCGTTAAGCGTTGTTCAGCGGCACAATTCCAAATAGAGTTGGCTCGCGAGCGAACCTCCGCGCGCGGCAGTCTGCCGGGCGGCAATCATAAGCTATTGTTTCGACGCGTTGCGTCAGGAGTGATCATGACCGATACGGCGAGTGCCGACGAAGAAGCAAGTAAATTTCGCCAGAACGTGACCAGCATATTGCTGGTCCTGTTTACCAGTACCGTCGGGCTCCTGTGCATTTTGGTCCTTGCTTGCACGCTCACGCTGACCCGCCTGTCGACCATCTCCATCGATGGCGTCACGATCAGCATTTGGAAGCTCGACGATACGCGCACACAATGGAAGAAAATCCGCGACCGGATACGCGATCAATCGGAAACCCTCATCAAGACGAAGCAAGAGCTCGATGACGCGCAACAAAGCCTGGCCAACGATTATGGCGTGTATCGGCCGGCGCGGACGCCGCTAGACGCTGAACTGCAAGCGTTCAAGACGGCCATCAGTGGCTACGAGCCGGACCTTGCCAAGACCATAGTGGGAAGCCCCGGCGAGCAGGTCGGCATGCTCAACACGGCGAAGGATCGCCTGTTGAAAGCCCACCCGGAATTGCAGGAATCGATCAGTAAAATCGCCGAATTGGACAAGACATACGAGCCGATCTACGCCGAACGGATGACGCTTGAGGCCAAAGTCACGGCGAAGGAGGGGCAGGTCAAGGCGCTGCACGACAGTTTAACGTCGTTGCAGGACTCGCTCAACGGCGTGTTCCGTCAATTCAGCACGAAGTCGCTCGACGATCCGACTCGCGTGCGCCTGGAAAATGCGCTGTTCGAGCTTTATTCCGGGAAAATTCTCGGCGCGTCGATGAACTGGCTGCTCATCATGCCGCCGGACATATTGACGCTCGCCCTGGTGATATTGATGGGGGTGCTCGGCAGCGCGCTGCAGATGACGCATGCGCTATTCCGGCAAAATCGGATCGAGCGACCCGGCGCCTACTATCTGCGGCTCGGCGTCGGGGCGATCACGGCGCTCGTCATCTTCATCGTCGCCAA
>JBAUYI010000070.1:0-16610 GCA_049584715.1 Xanthobacteraceae bacterium | reverse complement strand
CGCGATGCCCATTGCCGCAACAACGGCAATCAGGGCGAGCTTGGTCTTGATCATGGTCGTTCTCCTGCGTTTCATAGCAAACCAAAGGCAGACGCCACGCTGGTCGATGATCAGGAGACGCCACGTTGTTTGCTGAACGAGAGATGTGTGCAGTGCACAAGATCGCCAATCAGATATTGTTGATCACTCTGTTCGCGAAAATTGAATAATCGACGGTGGCCGACGGACTGTTTACGCAAACTTTATTCAGGAGGGATTCACGGATACGTGTTCGTGGCGTGAGATGCGTCATCACATTCCGCCGCGCTGTGTCAGCGGCAGGCCGAGCAGGCCCCAATAAGGAATCGTCAGCAGGATCACGATCACCGTCAGAGCGAGCATGCCGATGCCGAGGCGGCGGACGTCGGCCGCGCCGTAATAGCCGGTCTCGTAGGCGAGCAGATTGGTCGCGGTCTGGATCGGATAGAGGATGACCGCGTCGACCACGATGGTGACGATCAGGCCGCACACGATCGGATTAAGCGCGGCGCGCTCGGCGATGGTCGCCGCGACCGGAATCAGCAGCGCGATGCAGGCGGCGAGATTGGTGATGGCGAGATGAATGAGCGCAACGGCCAGGATCAGGCCGATGATCAGGAGTGTCGGTTGGTCGGCGAGCCCGGCAAGATGCGACACCACCGATTGGCTGACGAAGGCGGCGGCGCCGGTTTTGGTCATGGCGGCGGCGAGCGACAACGCCGCGCCGATGCTCAAAATGATGCCCCACGACAGCTTGCTTTCGAACGTCTGCCAAGTCAGCACGCCGATCCTCGGCAGCAGCAGCACGGCGGCGCCGATGAGCGCCGGGATCGCCGGCGACAGGTGATGAAACCAGTCCGTCAGCCATAGCGCCAAGGTGCCGGCCAGCACCGCGAGCGTCTTGATCTCGATTGTGGTGAATGGTTGCGGCGCCGGCGGCGGCATTGGCGCGTGCCGCGCCGGCTCGAACGGCCCGACCACGCAGCGCAGCAACAGCGCACCGCCGAACAGCAGCGCATAATACGGCACCGCCATCAGCGCGAACCAGCGCAGCCAGGAAAAGCCGCCGAGCAAAGAAGCCGCGGTGATCGAGGCCAGTCCGCCGGTGAGCAGCGCCGACGACGCCAGCGGATTGAGCACGCCGAGCGCGAGCATGAGCATCCGTCCGCTGCGATCGGTCTTGCCGATGCCCATGCGATCGAGCGCTTCCGTGTAGGCCGGAATCAGAATGGCATTGCGCGTAATCGCCGACGGCACCAGAACGGCAAAAGCCGGAAGGCTGGCGATCATCTGAACATAAAGGCGCGCCGGGCTGCCGCGCGCCATACGGCCGAGGAAGCGGGCGGCGCGTGCGGCGAGGCCGCTCACTTCCACCGCCGTGCCGATGGCGACGGCGCCGATCAAAAAGAACACCACTTCGGAGGCAAAACCGCCGACGGCGTCGGCGAGTTTTGCGCCGGGGCTCAAGGCCAGCAAGATCGTCACGACGATCGCCGTCACCCCGATCGGCGTCGCTTCGGAGATCCACAGCATGACGCCGGCGGCCATGGCGCCGAGCATGGCCTGTCCCTGCGGGCTTAGAGTCTCCAGCGGCGGCGACAGTCGCGCCAGCGCGTAGGCCAGGAGCGCCGCGGTGACCCAACATTCACGCCATCCGACACGCAATCCGGTTCTGGCGGCGGTCACGGCGGTCCCTTTCGTCGATTGAGAAAAGCTCACGTCCTCGGCAGCAGGTTGAGAGCAAAACGATAGACAGACAACCGATCTTTCGTCACTCTAGCGTGAGGAAAACTCACGCAATGGAGCCGGCGATGCGCCGCCGCCTGCCGCCGCTCAAGACCTTGCCGGCCTTCGAGATCGCGGCCGAGCGCCTGAGCTTCACCGACGCCGCCGGCGAATTGCATCTCACCCACGGCGCCGTCAGCCGGCAGATCCAGGCGCTGGAATCCCATCTCGGCGTGCCGCTGTTCCGGCGCCGCAATCGCCGCATCGAGCTCACCGAGGCCGGCGTCGCGTTTCTGCCCGGCGTACGCCAGGCGCTGCACGTCCTGGAAACCAGCACCGCGGAAGTCGCCACCTCGCCGCGTGAAGGCGCGCTGGTGGTGTCCTGCGTCGCCACCTTCATGATGCGCTGGCTCATTCCGCGGCTTTATGCGTTCAACGCGCTGCACCGGAAAATCGAGGTCCGGCTGTCGGCCTCCCATGCGCCGGTTGATTTCGCGCGCGACGGCGTCGATATCGCGATCCGGGTCGGCCGGCCGCCGTGGCCGCGCAACGTGGTGGCGACGCCGTTTCTCGCCGACCGCATCGGGCCGGTCTGTGCGCCGGCGCTGCTCAACGGCCGCAAAACACTGCGGCTCGTCGAATTGCGCCGCCACCGGCTGCTGCACGCCGAGACCCGCGCGCAATCCTGGGCGAACTGGGCGCGCGCACGCGGGGCCACCATCGACGCCGGCGCGAGCCAAAGTTTTGAACATCACTATTTCATGCTCGAGGCTGCGGCGAGCGGGCTCGGCATCGGCATCGCCTCTTTTCCCCTGGTGGAGAACGACCTGAAATCGGGCCGCCTGGTGGCGCCGTTGGGTTTTGTGCCGAGCGGCAACTCCTATTGCGTGTTGCATGCCCGGCAGGCGGCCAATAACGCCAAGGTCGCGGCGTTTCGCGCCTGGATCGTCAGTACCGCCGGTTGATTGCCAAGCCGGTGGCGCGGTTCGCTATAGTATGAGCCTTGCGCCGCGACGGGATGATAGGGTCACGGGATGGACGAGCGGACGAGTGTAAAAAGACCAGATCGGTTGATTGCAGCGACCAACTATCTCGCCGGCGAGGCGCTCGACGGCCTGGTCGCCGCGAGCAACGGCCTCAACAATTTTCTGGAGTCCAACGCCGTCTATGTTTTCTCGGGCGTGCGTCCGATCGGCGAAAGCGCCGTCGTGCTCGACCGCGATGGGGCCTCGACTTTGATCGTGACCCCGGCCTGGGATGAGGCGCGCGCTGCTGCGGCGTCATCGACCGACCGCACCATCGGCACCGACGATCTTGCCGCCGCGCTCAAGAGCGTGGTCGGGACACATCGCCTGGATCTGTCGCGGACGGTTTCGGTCGGGCTGTCCTTGCTCGGCATGGCGCTGGTCGATCGCATCGCGTCGGCGCTCGGCGCCTTGCCGCAAGCCGCCGATGATTTGGCGCGCGATCTTGCGCGCCTGCGCACGCCTGACGAACTTGCAGCCGCCGAGCGCGCGACCTGGATCGCCGAGCGCGGCTATGAGCGGCTCCTGGAATACGCGCGGCCCGGCATCCGCGAGTTCGAGCTGGCGGCCGAGCTCTACTGCTTCATGAAGAAACTCGGCGCCGAGGATAATTTTTTGCTGATGAGCGCTTCGCAGCACAATCTTGCCGTCCGCGCCGCCGGCGAGCGCGTGCTCGACGTCGGCGATATCATTCTCTCCGAGATCACGCCATGCTATCGCGGCCAGTTCGTGCAGATTTGCCGCACCACCGTCATCGGCGAGCCGCGGCCGGTGATCGGCGAAAAATTCGCCATATTGCAGGACGCGATGGGCGCGGGCCTGGTCGCGGGGCGCGCCGGAGCGACCGTCGCCGACGTGACGCGCGCCATCAACGGTGTTGTCGCCAAAGCAGGCTACGGCGATTATTGCCGGCCGCCCTATATGCGGGTGCGCGGCCACGGCCTCGGCATCACCTCGGATCGTCCCGGCGACATCGTCGATACCAACACGCGCGTGCTGGAAAGCGGCATGATATTCGTCATGCATCCCAATCAGTACATCCCCGAAAGCGGCTATCTGATGTGCGGCGAGCCGGTCGTGGTCGCGGACGACGGCGCGCGGGCGCTGTCGGCGCGGCCGGCCGCGCTCGACGTCATCGCGGTTTGAGGCGGACACCATGCAGACCGTGCAACCTTGCGTGACGATCGGTTCCTATATCTGGGCGCAGGATCGCCTGCCGTATGACGAATTCACGCTGCGGCTCGACGAATTGCGCGCCGCCATGGAGCGCAACGGCTGGCCGGCCGTTCTCGTTTACGGCGATGTGCGTGAACACGCGGCGCTCGCTTTTCTCTCGAGCTTCATTCCGCGCGTGCGCTGGGGCATGGCGCTGTTACCGCGCACCGGCGACGCGCGGCTGTTGTGCGCCATGAGCACGCGCGATCTGCCGGCGATGCGGACGCTCACCTGGATTGCCGACGTGCGCTCCGGCATGGGCCCGGAATGGCAGAAGGCCTTCGATCCCTGGTTCGAGACCTTGACCGACAATCAGGCGCAAAACCTCGGCACCATCGGCTTCGACATCATGGCGCCGGTGTTGCACACCTCGGTGCGCCGCAGCCTCGGTGAGCGTTTCTCGTTGCAACGTGCCGACGACATTGTGGCAATCCCGTCACGCCGCAAGCGGCCACGCGAGCTGACGATGATGCGGGCGTCGTGCAAGCTTGCCGAAGCCGCGGCAAAAACCTTCGCCGACAGTTGGCGTGGCAACCATGAGCCGGAAACCGCGGCGCTCGACGCCGAAAGACTAGCGCGGTCGCTGGCAGCGCAGGATGTGCGCACGCTGGTTTGCCTCGACGGCGGCCGCACGTTGGTGCCGTTCCAGGGCCGGTTCGAGAAATGCGCCGGGCCGCTGGTCGGCTATATCGCCGTCAAGGTCGCGGGCTACTGGGCCGATATGTTCGTCACCATCGATGACGGGTCCATCACGCCCGCCGCGCGCCACGCGGAGGCGGCGCTCGATGCAATCATCGCAAATGTGCGGTCGGACGCGCGCACCGATGCGCTCCACGCCAAAGCGCTCGGCGCGCTCGCGCCGTACAAGCTTCACCCGATCCTCGGCGGCAGCGTCGGCCACGGCATCGGCTTGTCGCTGCATGAAGGACCCGAATTCCAGGCGTCGGCAGATGCAACACTGGTGGAAGACGGCGTCTATACATTGCAGGTCGGTGCCGCCGACGCCAAAGCCGGCAATGTATTAATGTCCGCAATCGTGCGTGTCGCGGCGAAAGGGGCGGAGGTTCTTCTGCGCTCGCCGTCGATCACAAGTAGCCCGGATTGAGCGGAGCGAAATCCGGGGACAGGCGACCAGCTGAAACGCGTTCCCGGATTTCGCCGGCGCTCAATCCGGGCTACGAAGAGAGTGAGATGACAAAGAATACCGAAACCCCGGATTACGATCACCTCTACGACATCCTCGCCCGGCGCATGAGCATCCGGCGGCTCAAGCCCGATCCGATCCCGGACGATTACGTGCACAAGATTCTCGAAGCCGGGCGCTGGGCGATGTCGGGGGCGAATTCGCAGCCGTGGGAATTCGTCGTGGTCAAGGACGAGACGGTCAAGCGCGAATTGTTCGAGGCCTATCGCGACGTCAATTCGGATTTCATCTTCTGGATGGAGCAGATGCGCGAGAAGCCGCTGCGTCATCCGGCCTATCAGGTCGAGGGCGACGATCCGAAGGCGCAATGGGAGCGCGCCAAGAACGGCATGTCGCGCGCCTGGTCGACGGCGCCGGTGCTGATCGTCATTTTGGGCGACGGCCGCCGCCAATGGGGCACGGTGCAGGGCGCGCTCACGTTCGGCCGCCACCAGAGCCATCTCACCGACGCGCTGGCCAATGCCGCGACCTTGATGCATCTCGCCGCCGCCTCGTTGGGGCTGGGCTCGCAGCATGTCACCATCCACATCGAGGAGCCGTTCAAGCGCGTGCTCGGCGTGCCCGACCTGGTGATGATCCATCACATCATTCCGGTCGGTTGGCCGGCGATGGACCGCCGCCCGGGCACGCGCCGGCCGCTCGAAGACGTCGTGCACTACGACCGCTACGACATGAAGAAATACATGTCGAACGAACAGATCATCGAATTCTTGCGCGAGCTGCGCGGCCTGACGCGGCGCGGCTATCACGACGAGCCGAAGCCGAGGTGAGTGGTGCGCAATTGTGCGTTCGCCGCGTTGCTGCTTGCGGCGGTCGTCGGCGCTTCATCCGCCGCGGCCGCCGCCGACAAGGTGCGCGTCGGCAAATCGGTCAGCCAGCCGTTCGCCTTTGCGCCGGTCGAGATCGGCGCGGCGGAAGGCATTTGGGCGAAGCATGATCTGGAGGTCGAAACCGTCATCTTCGCCGGCGACGCCAAATTGCAGCAAGGCATGGTGGCGAACGCCGTCGACTTCGGCCTCGGCTCCGGCCCGGCCATGGGTTTTCTGGCCAAGGGCGTGCCGGCCAAGGCGGTCGGCGCGCTCGCCAACGAGCCGCTGAGCATGGGCTTGATCGTCGGCGCCGGGCCCGACATCCAGAAGCCGGACGATCTCAAAGGCAAGAAGATCGGCGTCACCACCGCCGGCTCGCTGAGCGACTGGCTGGTGCGCGAGCTGTCACGGCAGCTGGGCTTCGGCTCGACCGGCATCACGCCGGTCGCGCTCGGCGCCATGACCGCAATGGTGGCGGCGCTCAAGCGCGGCCAGATCGACGGCGTCGTGCTGTCGGCCTCGCAGGGCTACGGGCTGGAGAAGACCGGTGAAGCACGACTGCTGCTCGAGTTCGGCACCTACATCAAGAATTTCCACACCCACGTCATCTTCGCCACCGACGCCATGATTGCCAAGAAGCCGGATCAGGTGCGGCGCTTTCTCGCCGGCTGGAAGGAGACAATCGCCTTCATGGCGGCGAACAAGACCGAGACCGTGCGCATCGCTCGCCTGGTCACCGGGCTCGACGAGGCCATCGAGAGCCGCGAATACGACGACGTCATGCCGATGATGTCGCGCGACCTGCGTTTTAGCGCCAAGGCGCTCGACGCGATCGGCGATTCATTTCCGGAAATGGAGATCATGCCGGCCAAGCCCGACATGCGCACGCTTTATACCGAAGAGTTTTTGAATTAGCGGAGCAGAGCGCCGCAGCGAACCGTCATTCCGGGGCCGAGCGAAGCGAGGAACCCGGAATCCATAACCACAGTCCGCTCGATAATGTCACGGACCTTCGGAATCCTGTTGTTTCGTGATTATGGATTCCGGGTTCGCGGGCTTCGCCCGCGCCCCGGAATGACACATCACGCCGGCTTGAAATTCATCGCCACGCCGTTGATGCAATAGCGCAGGTGCGTCGGCGGCGGGCCGTCTTCGAAGACGTGGCCGAGATGACTGCCGCAGCGGCTGCAGTTCACCTCGGTGCGCACCATGCCCCAGCTGCGGTCGGTGACGGTATCGATCGAGCCCGGCTCCGGATCGTTGAAGCTCGGCCAGCCGGTGCCGCTCTCGAATTTCTTCTTCGAGGAGAACAGCGGTTGCCCGCAGCCGACGCAGGAGAACGTGCCGGCGCGTTTTTCGTAATTGAGCGCGCAACTGCCCGCCCGTTCGGTGCCGTGCTCGCGCATGATGTGGAACTGCTCGGGCGTGAGCAGCTTCTTCCACTCGGCTTCGGTATGCGTGACGGGATAGTGCTTGGTGTCCGCTTGCGTGCTCATGACCGGTTCGCCCGTTCGTTATGTGGGATGGCATAAAGGTAGTCGATGTGCGGCAAAGCGCAACCGCCGCAGGGCGGCGCTTGCGAAGCCGTGATGGC
The DNA here is from genome assembly GCA_049584715.1 of Xanthobacteraceae bacterium. Taxonomy (GTDB): domain Bacteria; phylum Pseudomonadota; class Alphaproteobacteria; order Rhizobiales; family Xanthobacteraceae; genus BOG-931. Next base: position 9,020 of record JBAUYI010000070.1, on the reverse strand, counting down.
CATTTGATCGTCCGGCGCCGGCCGGCGGTGAACCTGGTCGGTTGGCGGCCTTGATCGCTTGGATGCAAGTTGTTCGGGTTGACGAGTTTGTCAAGGATCGCAAGACCGCCGGAGGCGGCGGCGCTTCGCGCCGTCCTTGACAAACTCATCAACCCGAACAGAAACGCTGTCCAAGCGATCAAGGCCGCTTTCTGCGCCCTCGCCAGAGGGTACCCGTCTCAGGTTGCAATTGCGGGCTCGCCGGCTATTTCTCAGTGACACGGTTGGTATAGGTGATGAGATAGTCCTTGATCTGGCGCGACACCTTGCCGAGATCGGCCAGAATCCCCTGGCCGTCCGCGCCCGAGACCATGATCGGCTTGGTCGCCAGCACCTTGGCATAGCCGGCGAGAAAATCCTGGTCCTGCCACAGCTCGTCGAACGCCGCCCGCATCGTAGCCACCACGTCGGCGGGCGATTTCGGCGGCATCGCGGCGACGCGGAACATCGCCAGCTGCGGGTCGGACGCGGCGCGCATGGCCTGATAGCGGAAATCGCCGGCGAGCGGTTTGTTGCCGACGGTAACGCTGGCATAAAACTCCTCGAAGGTCGGCATGTTGGGCAGCGAGCGGCTGCGCGGATAGCTGCCGTCCTTGCCGCGCGGCGCCAATTGCCAGAGCGGGATGACGATGTCGCGCATCGACGGCTCGGCCGAACCGAGCCAGCCCGACAGCGACGTGTTGGCCATCTGTCCGGTGTTTTGCAGGATCGCGGTTTCGACCTCCTTGAGGCCGCGATAAGCGGGGATCGCCTGATATTTGAGACCCAAGAGGTCGAGCGAGAGCTCCTGGTTGATGCTGTTGATGTTCTGGGCGTTGAGCGAGAGCGCCTTGAAATCCTTCGCCTGCATCAGGTCGGCCGGCACATTGATGCCGGGCGGCGTGTCCTTGCGGATATAGGCGACCAGCGGGCTTTCCACGCCGGCGAGCAGGACGAAATCGGAAAAGTGGGTGCGAACCGAGGGATTGTCGGTCAGCTCGGCCATCACATCGAGGGTGAAGAAGCCGATGGTCAGGCCGTCGGGCGTGGCATCGCCGAGCTCGTTGCTGCCGAGCAGCCCCGAGCCGCCGCCGATGTTCTTGACCACGATCGTCGGATGGCCCGGAATGTGATCGGGCAGATGCTGCGCGACGATGCGGCCCTCGATATCGGTCGGGCCGCCGGGCGGATAGTTGACGATCATGATGATCGTCTTGCCCTTGTAGTATTGGGCTTGCGCGCCTCCTGGCAGGACGACGGCAAGCGCGAGCAACGTCGCCAGCATTGTCCGTATCATGAATGGTCCTCCCTCGACCGGACCAGCATATGGAATATCCTGCCACGTCGCGACCCCAAACGGCGAGGTGCCGGAATGAGGAGAGATCATGTTTGAGAAACCCGGCGTCGTGCAGTTGCGCCAAGCGGCGCAACAACTCGGCATGAATCCCAGCGACGATTACCTGCGCGCGGTCGAGGAGATCGTCGGGCCGCTGTCGCAAGCTTATGGGCTGCTCGACGCCATGCCGGACGAAGTGCCGCCGGTGAAATATCCGCGCGGGCAGGCTTACCGTCCGCAAGGCGACGAGAACCGCTACGGCGCCTGGTATGTGAAAACCGCGATTAAGGGCGCGCCCGGCGGCAAGCTCGCCGGCCGGCGCATCGCGCTCAAGGACAATGTCTGCCTCGCCGGCGTGCCGATGATGATCGGCGCCGACATTTTGGAGGGCTACGTGCCCGACGTGGACGCCACCATCGTCGAGCGTATTCTCGACGCTGGCGGCGAAATCGCCGGCAAGGCGGTGTGCGAATATTATTGCGTGTCCGGCGGCAGCCACACCTCGTCGACCGGGCCGGTGCAGAATCCGCACAAGCTTGGCTACACCACCGGCGGTTCGTCGTCAGGCAGCGCCGCGCTGGTCGCGGCGGGCGACGTGGACATGGCAATTGGTGGCGATCAGGCCGGCTCGATCCGCATTCCCGCAAGCTTTTGCGGCATCGTTGGGTTGAAGCCGACCTTCGGTCTTGTTCCTTATACCGGCATCGCCCCGCTCGAAATGACACTCGATGTGTGCGGGCCGATGACCGCTAATGTGCGCGACAACGCGCTGCTGCTGGAAGTCATCGCCGGGCCGGACGGCATCGACTCGCGTCAACGCGGCGTCGCCGCCGGGCATTACACCTCAGCGCTCGACGGCGGCGTCAAAGGCTTGCGCATCGGCGTGCTCAAGGAAGGGTTTGGCCTGCATAATTCCGAGCCGGATGTCGATGCGCGGGTGCGCGAGGCGGCGCGGCGTTTCACGAGCCTTGGCGCGACGGTCGAGGACATATCGGTGCCGACGCACGCGCAAGGCTTTCCGGTATGGGCGGCGATCCGCGGCGACGCCGCTTGCGTGACGCTTCTCGAAATGAACGGCGCCGGCATCAATCATGAGGGTCTCTACGTCTTGAGCCTCATGGACAAAGCCATGGCCTGGCGCAGCCGCGCCGACGATTTCGCCGACACCATCAAGATCGCGTCGATCTTCAGCAAATACACGGTGCAACGCTACGGCGGCCGCTATTACGGCAAGGCGCAGAACATCCGGCGGCGGTTGCGCGCGGCTTACGACGCGGCGCTGGCAGCGCACGATCTTTTGTTGCTGCCGACGACGCCGATGAAGGCGACGCCGATACCGAAACAGGGCGCAACCCCGCAGGAGATCACTCGGCGCAGCTGGGAAGCGACCGGCAATACCTGTCCGTTCAACGTCACCGGCCATCCCGCCATCAGCCTGCCCTGCGGCATGGAAGATGGCCGTCCGATCGGCATGATGCTGGTCGGGCGTGCCTACGATGAGGCCACGATCTATCGCGCCGCCGCGGCGTTCGAGGGCTCGGGCGATTGGACCAAGTTCTGAGTGTTCGTCATTGCGAGGAGCGAAGCGACGAAGCAATCCAGTTCAGCCCCGCCGCCTGGATTGCTTCGTTTCGCTCGCAATGACGGAAGGGTGTCAACCCAGCTTGATGTTGGCGAACTTGACCACCTTGGCCCATTTCTCCGTCTCGTCCGCGAGGAACTTGCCGAACGCGGCCGACGTCATGGGCGCCGGCGAAGCACCGAGATCGGCGAGGCTCGCCTGCACCTTGGCATCGGCCAGGCCGGTGCCGATGGCGCCGTTCAACGTGGCGACGATGTCGGCCGGCGTGTTGGCCGGCGCGCCGACGCCGGCCCAGCCGCTCGACTCGTAGCCCGGTACCGTGTCGGCCACGGTCGGCACGTCCGGCAGCGCCGCCGAGCGCGTTGCGGTGGTCACCGCGATGGCGCGCACTTCGCCGGCGCGGATATGGGCGATCGACGAGGTGAGCACGTCGAACATCACCTGCACCCGGCCGCTGATCAGATCGGTCAGCGCTTGCGCCGGGCCGCGATACGGCACGTGGACGATATCGACGCCGGTCATGAACTTGAACAGCTCGGCTGCAACATGCGATCCGGTGCCATTGCCCGACGAGGCGAAGTTGAGCTTTCCCGGATTGGCCTTGGCATAGGCGATGAACTCGCCGACCGTTTTGATCGGCAGCGCCGCATTCACCTCCACGACCATGGGGGTGCGCATGATGCTCGCGACCGGGGCGATGTCGCGGAGAAAATTGAAATTGAGGTTGTCGTAGAGCGAGGCATTGATCGCGTTCGGCGGCGTGACAAGCAGCAATGTGTAGCCGTCGGCCGGCGCATGGGCGGCGGTTTCGGTGCCGACATTGCTGCCGGCGCCCGGCCTGTTATCGACGATGAATTGCTGGTTAAGCCGCTGCGACAGCCAGTCGCCGATCAGGCGCGCATTGATGTCGGACGCGGCTCCTGGCGGAAAGCCGACGATGATGTGCACCGGCCGCGCCGGGTAGATTTCCGCGCGCACGAGGCGCGGCATGGCCGAGAACGCGGCGCTGCCCGCCGCCAGTTGCAGAATTTTTCGACGCCGAAGCCGCATGAACCGCTCCGTTCGCCTTACAGCATGCCGGTTATGCACGTTGAGCGCAACGCTACGCCGGACGCGAGCGTTGTACGGCTGGACAATATGCGGTTCTTGCGACACCAATTGCCGGCAACAAGCCAACGGCGCGCTCCGAAGAGTTTATTTCCCTTGCACAACGCCAAACCCAATCGGGCGCGCAATGTCGTCGCGCTGACGATCGTCGCTGTCGCGCTCGCGGCGATGTTCGTCGGCGCCATCATGCCGACGCCGCTTTATCCGCTCTACCAGCACGCGTTCGAGTTCTCCGGCATCACGCTGACCCTGATCTATGCGGTCTATGTGCTCGGCAATCTCGTCGCGCTGCTGTTCTTCGGACGGCTGGCCGACCAGGTCGGCCGCCGCAGCGCGATCGTGCCGGCGATCGGCATCGGCATCGCCAGCGCGGTCGTGTTCGCTGCGGCATCAGGTACGGCGTGGCTGTTCGCGGCGCGGGCGCTCAGCGGTTTCTCTACGGGCTTGGGCGCAGGCGCTGCAACCGCATGGATCGCCGAGCTTTACACCGGTCGCGGCAATGGCACCGCGGCGCGGATCGCGGCGTCGGCGAATTTTTTCGGTTGCGCCGCAGGGCCACTTTTGGGCGGCTTGCTGGCCCAATTCGCGCCGTGGCCGCTGCAGCTGCCTTATCTCATCTATCTGGTTTTGCTGTGTGCCGTCGCCGTCGCTATCCTGTTCGTGCCGGAAACGGTCACGAACCCAAAACGCTTCAGCGATGCATCGCTGCGGCCGCGGCTCGGTGTGCCGCGGCCTATCAGACTCCAGTTCGTGTCGCCCGCGGTGAGCGGCTTCGCCACGTTTTCGCTGATCGGCTTCTACGCTGCCTTGATCCCAAACCTGCTCGCCGAAAGCCTGCATGAATCCGCGCACACGGTGGCGGGCGCGATCGTGTGCGAGGTGTTCGGCATTGCCGCCATCACTATTCTTTCAACCGCGTGGCTCGGCAGCCAGGCCGCCATGTTCAGCGCCCAGGCGCTGCTGTTGCCGGCGGTGTGGCTTCTGGTCGGCGCCGAGCTTGCCCGATCGCTGCCGCTGTTGCTCTTCGCCGCCGCGTTCTGCGGTGTCGCCGGCGGGCTCGGCTATCGCGGCAGCCTCGAAGTGATCAACCGCATCGCGCCTCCCGATCAGCGCAGCGAGGTGGTCTCGAGCTACCTCATCGCGCTGTTTGCCGGCAATTCATTGCCGGTGATCGGCATCGGCTTGCTGTCGGCGGTGGCGGGCTCGCTGGTCGCCCATGTCTCGTTCGCCGCAGTGATCACCGCGCTTGCCGGCATCGCGTTTCTGACTGGAATCAAGTACGCGCCGAAGACGTTGTCGATGCCCATCGCGTGACAACGAAGCCAACGTCACTTCCGTGTGGCGAGGGCGCGATCCATGCACGCCTGATAGCCAAGGTGCGAGCCGCCGCACACCATGTTGCCCCAATGGCTGCCGCCGACGCACCAGACACCGGTTCGGGTGTTGCAATGGCCGCCAGCCTGGATGGCGCATTGCGCCTGGATGCTGGTGCAGGTTCCCTTCGCGGCGGTCGCCGCTCCCGGCGCACCAACACAATATGCAACGGTCGCAAGCACAAATATGCAAGCCATTCGCATCATGGCGAAGTCCCCCGTTTGGATTTTCGAATTTTCCTCTGCTGCAACGCAACGGCGCCCGGACTGCGCTGTGCGACCGCGGGCGCCGACTTAGTTTAATTCACGGCTCATTTGATCGCCAGCGGGTTCGTCGGCGAGCCCACAGCTCCGGTAATGGGAATCGCCGGCGCGACGAACATGAATTCGTAGACGCCATCGGCGGCGCAGTCCTCGGCGAGGTCTTTGAGATAGAAAATCTCGCCCATGGTCATGCCCATGATCGGGATGGTGATCCAGTGCCAGGGCTGGTTGATGCCGCCTTCGGTGTTGTTCGGCCGCACTTCGCAGCCCCAGGTGTCGCTGGCCAGCGCCGCGAGTTCGGTCTTGGCGACGAATTCCAGCGTCTCGAAGGCAAAGCCCGGCGCGTCGCCGCCCGGATAGCCGTCCCAGCTGCCGGCCTTGAGGCAGCGCTCCATCTGCCCGGTGCGCACGATGATGTAGTCGCCGCGCTTGAAGGCGATGTTTTGCTTCTTCGCGGTGAGATCGAGATCTTCGCAGGTGATGCCGTAGCCGTCGTCGAGGCACTCTTTGCCGAGCGCGCGGGCGACGTCGAGGAACACGCCGCGGCCGACCATCTTGGCCTTGGTTTTCTCGATGCCGCATTTCGCCGCGCCGAACGACGACACTTCGCGGCAATCGTAGCCGTTCCACATATTGTTCTCGTAGAACACGTGGCCCAGCCCGTCCCATTGCGTGCCGCATTGCAGCGGCATCACCACCATGTCGTCGGCGGCGCGGATACCGCGCTTGTCGAGCACGCCCGAATAGGCGTCGGTGCCGGTGCGCAGCATGGTGTGCAGCGGATTGATGCGGCCGAGCACCGGATAATTGGTCTTGCCGCCCTGCGGGCCGTTGTTGTCGAAATTGAGCGCCAGCGAGATCACCTTGCCCTTTTTGACGAGCTGCGCGGCGGCGACGATGTCCTCGGGCGACGTGTAATTGAGCGTGCCGATCTCGTCGTCGGGACCCCATTTGCCCCAGTTCTTGTATGTCTCCGCGGCTTGGCGGAGGTCGTCTCGCGTTACTTTGCGCCCGGCCATTGGCTGTCCTTTTCTTGCCCTTGTGCTTGCTCGTGGATGAAAACACTTTGTCACGCACGCTCCCCGGAGCGGGCGCAAGATGATAGCATCGCTGGCAATCCTAGGGAGGATGGAATGACAATAATAAAAGCTGGCGCGCGCCTTGCCGCCTTGTGCGCGGGCCTCGTGATCGCCAGTGCCGCTTGGGCTGCGGACACCTACCCGGACCACAAGATTCGCATGATCGTGCCGTTCTCGGCCGGCGGGCCGACCGACGTGATCGGGCGTCTGGTGGCGGAGCGGCTGTCCGAGGTCCTCGGCCAGCAGGTCTATGTGGAGAATTTGCCCGGCGCCGGCGGCAATCTCGGCGTCGAGACCGCCAAGCGCGCCGCGCCGGACGGCTACACGATTTTGGTCGTCAGTACCGGCTTCATCATCAATCCGAGCATGTATACGACCATCGGCTACGATCCGCTCAAGGATTTTGCGCCGATCTCGCTGGTCGCGGTGTCGCCCAACGTGATCACCGTGCATCCTTCGCTGCCGGCGAAAAACCTCAAGGAGCTGATCGACCTCATCAAGGCCAATCCGGACAAATACAGCTACGCCCAGCCGGCCACCGGCTCGACCCCGCACCTTGTCGCCGAGCTGATGAAGCAAATTTTTGGGCTGGACATGGTGGCGGTGCCGTTCAACGGCGCACCGCTCGCCATCAATTCCACCTTGGGCAATCACACGCAGATGGCGTTCACGGCGCTGCCGCCGGCGATCGGCGCCGTCAAGGACGGTAGCCTGCGCGGTATCGCCATCCTGGCGAAAGCGCGCGTCGCGGCGCTGCCGGATCTGCCGACCAACGGCGAGCAAGGCGTGCCGGATCTGGAAGGCGATACGCTGACCGGCATTCTGGCGCCGGCCGGCACGCCGCAGCCGATCATCGACACATGGCACGAGGCCATCGTGAAAATGGCCGCCGATCCCGAGGTGAAGAAAAAACTCGACACGCTCGGCTTCGTCCCTGTGGCCAACACGCCGGCCGAATTCACGGAGCGCATCAAGAGTGAAATGGCGCGCTGGGACAAGGTGGTGAAGGCGGCCCGGATTCATATGGACTAGCTGTCATCGTCCGCGAAGGCGGACGATCCAGTAATCGCCGCACAACCAGATGACACTCGCAATGTCGGTGTTTACTGGGTGCCCCGCCGGAGCTTGTCATCGGGCCGGCCACTTCGGGCCGGACCCGTTGGCGGGGCATGACAATAAAGAGAATAAATCATGCGCATCACCGACATCCGCGAAACCGCGGTCCCGCTGAACTCGACGCTCGCCAATTCGAGCATCGATTTTTCCGAAATGACCACGTCGGTGGTCGCCGTCATCACCGATGTGATGCGCGACGGCAAGCCGGTCTGCGGCTTCGCCTTCAATTCCACCGGGCGCTACGCCTGCGGCGCGCAGATGCGGGCGCGCTTCATTCCGCGCGTGCTCAAGGCCGATCCGAAGACGCTGCTCAACGCGGCCGGCGATAATTTCGCGCCGGAAAAAATTCTCAGCGTGATGATGCAGAACGAAAAATCCGGCGGCCATAGCGAGCGCTCGGTCGGCATCGGCACCATCGAGGTCGCGGTGTGGGACGCGGTCGCCAAGATCGCCGAGAAGCCGCTGCATCGTTTGCTTGCGGAGCGTTACAACGGCGGCAAAGTCGCCGACAGAGTTTTTTGCTACGTCGGCGGCGGCTGGTACGCACCGGGCAAAACCACCAAGGATTTGACCGACGAGATGCAGCGCCATCTCGATGCCGGCTACACCATGGTAAAGATGAAAGTCGGCGGCATGACGCTCGCCGACGATCTGTCCCGGGTCGAGGCGGTGAAATCGATCCTGCCGCGCGGCGGCCTGCTCGCGGTCGATGCCAATTCCAAATTCGGCCGCGACGAGGCGCTGGCTTACGCGCGCGGCCTCGCGCCGTTCGGGCTGCGCTGGTTCGAGGAGCCGTGCGATCCGCTGGATTTTGCGCTGCTTGCCGAGATCGCCGATGCTTATGACGCGCCGCTCTCCACCGGCGAGAATTTGTTCTCCACGCAAGACGTGGAGAATTTGGTGCGGTTCGGCGGCCTCAAGGCGCAGCGCGACGACGTTATCCAGGTCGATCCGCCGCAGGCCTACGGCATCGTGCAATATGCCAAAACGCTGGACATGCTGGCGCGGCATCAATGGCCGCGGCGGCTGTTGTTCCCGCACGGCGGCAACCAGATGTCGCTCGCCATCGCCGCCGGCTTCGGCCTCGGCGGCGCCGAATCCTATCCCGGCGTGTTCGGCGATTTCGGCGGCTTCGCCGACGATGC
>JBAUYI010000069.1:0-10720 GCA_049584715.1 Xanthobacteraceae bacterium | reverse complement strand
GTCTTCTGTGCTGCCGACAGGGCGCTCGACAGCTCGATACCTTGCTTTTCCGCTCGCCGAGTCGAGGCGACCAGGCGCTTGCGTTTTCGCGATATTTTCCAACGTTCTAGAGCCGATAGTTTGCCGGCGGCTGCATTCTTTAATTTATTTTTGATCCTTTCAGACGCACACAATGTTGTGCAACGAAGCAATCTGACTCGAAACACTTGCCACCGATCTATTGCTAATTGAAATTTGCCATCACCCCACGAATCCGGGTCCTTGAGACCCGCAAATTCCGACAAAAGCTCTGCACACAGATTAGAGACGCGCTCCACGCGCCTTGTCTCTTCAGGTCGATCCGCGGCATCCGTCGCTGAAACTAAGCTCGCCAACAGTTGAATATCCTGATCAAACTGTTGCTCGAGACTAGCTATACTTTGCTGCGCGATTTTATCGACTTGCTGATCTAGCTGCTGCAAGGCTCGCGCGATACGAAGCTGCGATTGTCGTTTTGCCGCCAAAACATCCACGCCGTCCTGGACCAAACCCGTCGTGCCAGCCGTAGGTGGTAGAGGGAGCATTTTATCTATCATTTCTTTGACCTCTTTACGCGCCTCACGAAGCTGTATGCCTTTAGAAGACAGTACGGCGTTCTCGACTAATACCAATTTTGATTTTGGTTCTGGCAGCGCGTTGGGAGTAACTTTCTCCGGAGCTAGGTCCGTGTCGAACAATGGCAAGCCTAACTTTGCAAAAAATCTGGCAACCAGCTCGGAGCAAAATGGACCGCGGACCGGTTCTTGGTTCTCAAACCGTCGGAACAGCGAAATTAGAAGCCGTTGCGCGCGCGGGGACAAATTCGAGATTTCTACAAGCCGGTAGAGCGCGGAATAGTTCCTCCCGTACGATTCCTGCATCTCCACTGACAGTGTTTTCGCGAATTGATCTTCTGAAACCTTCTCCATCATCGGGTGCCGATAAACCGCGCCTTCGGTTGCCTTTCCAGGTATCTTGGCGAGAATCCGAAATTCTCCAGCCACAATGGCAGATCCGATTGGACGAATAAGTCTATGGCCGATTAGCCCTCCACCGGACTCAAATGTCATGAATTGATTGAGAACTAGAGCCGCGTGTGAAAATGGGCCGTCACTTAATTTCGTGATGAGCTCCGACTCCTTTTCGCCGCCAAAAGTGAGTAGAACATCACCTCGTTTAAGCAAGTCTGTGCGCAGGACGACAGGTGGTAAAGTTTCCGATACATCCATTTTAGCCCTCCATAGGTTGGGCTGCACTGCCGGTATTTCAGCGTTCTACCATAAATAGTTGAAGGGCATTGTGATATGACTTTAGGTACGTGATCAAATCCCTTGATGAGGCCGTCAAACCCCTTGCGCCAATCGAGACCGAGTGAGAGCGTCCCGGGAAGTATCACCATGAGCAGCGATCGAAACGCCGTAAATCCGGTGTATCCGGTTGTCGTCGACAAGGACGTCGACGTCACCATGCGCGACGGCGCACGGCTCAAGGCCGACGTGTTCCGCCCCTACGACGGCGGCAAATTTCCCGCCATCCTCAATCTCGGGCCGTACCAGAAGGACAAGCTCTGGATCGTGCCGGACAATCTGGCCGAAGCGCCGAACGAATGGATGAACTGGGAGACCGTCAATCCGCAATGGTGGGTGCCGCGCGGCTATGCCGCCGTGCGCGTCGACGGCCGCGGCACCGGAAAATCGCCGGGGCAGTACGATCCATGGTCGCTCGCGGAAGCCGTCGATCTCTACGACACCATCGAATGGGCGGCGGCGCAGCCGTGGTGCAACGGCAAGGTCGGGCTGCTCGGCATTTCATACTTCGCGATCAATCAGTGGTTCGCCGCCAATCTGCAGCCGCCGTCGCTCAAGGCGATCATTCCGTGGGAGGGCTTTGCCGATATCTATCGCGACGCGCTCTACCACGGCGGGCTTTTGAGCCTGTTCATGACCAACTGGTACACCGCGCACCTGTTGCATCACACGCTCGGCCGCGCCTCGCAAGACCTGCCCGACGGCTGGCAGATCAACACCTTGTATTTCTGGCTGCACAACAATCTCGACAGCGGCGCGTTCCGCGGTTCGCAGGCGCAGTGGGACAAGATCAACATCCCGATGTTCAGCGTCGGCAATTGGTCCGGCATGGGCCTGCACCTGCGCGGCAATACCGAAGCGTTCATGCACGCGGCAACGCCGCACAAGAAATTACGCATGCATCTCGGCTCGCACGTGCATCCGTTCTACACCGAGGACGGCCGGCGCGATCAGATTCGCTTTTTCGATCATTGGCTCAAAGGCATCGACAACGGCGTGATGGACGAGCCGCCGGTAAAACTCGCCATCCGCAAGGGCGCCAACGCCTTCGATTGGAGGAGCGAGAACGAATGGCCGCTCGCCCGCACGCGCTGGACCAAGCTCTATCTCGACCTGTCGCAGCAGGCGGCGGAGAAATCAGAGATTTCCGGCGCGCTTGAGGTCAAGAACCCGCCGGCGGTCGGCTCGCGCAGCTACGCTGCATCGAGCCTCGGCTCGATGGGCTCGACCTCGGCCGCGGCGTCGCAAGTGATGGGCGGCGGCATCAGGCCGGGCATGGGGATTTCGCTGGAGACGGCAAAGCTCTCGGTCGATACCGAGATCACCGGGCCGATCGCTGCCGTGCTGTGGGTGTCGAGCTCGAGCGAGGACATGGATCTGTTCCTCACGCTGCGCAACATCGATCCTGACGGCAAGGACGTCATGGAGACCGGCCAGCAAGGCCTGCCGGTGCCGGTGGCGAAGGGCTGGCTGCGGGTGTCGCATCGCGAGCTCGATGCCGAGCGTTCGCTGCCGTACCGGCCGTATCACCGCCACCAGCGGCGGCTTTATCTGAAAGCCGGCGAGATCGTGAAGGTCGAAGTCGAAATCTGGCCGACCTCCATGGTGTTCAAGAAAGGCCACCGCATCCGTCTCGACGTCCAGCCGCGCGACGGTCTGGGCTCGAGCCACTACATGCACTATCACGCCGACTACAATTCCGGAGCGACCAACACCGTGTATGCCGGCGGCGATAAGGCGTCGTATCTTTTGCTGCCGGTCATTCCGGCTGCGGCCTGAACCGTCACTGCCGGATATTTGCCGCGGTGGCGACGTCGGTCGCCTTCTTCACCTCGCTAGCGATATAGCCTGCGAACTCCTGCGGCGTGCCGCCGATGATCTCCATGCCGATCTTGTGCAGCGGCTCGACGACGTCGGGGGATTTGAGGGCGTCGTTGGCGATCTTGTTGAGCTTGTCGACGATCGGCGCCGGCGTGCCGGCCGGCGCCATCAGGCCGAACCACAGGCCGAGGTCGTAGCCGGGCAGGCCCGCTTCCGCCATGGTCGGCACGTCGGGCGCGATGCTGGCGCGTTGCGCCGTGGTCACCGCGATGGCCTTGAGCTTGCCTTCGGCGACCTGCTGAATTACCGCCGACGCCGGCGCGATCCACAATTGCACGCGGCCGGTGACGACGTCGGTCAGCGCCTGCGCGCTGCCCGGATAGGGCACATGGACGAGTTTTATGCCCGCCGTCATGTTGATCAATTCGACGGCGACGTGGGTCGTGGTGCCGACGCCCGACGAGGCATAGAAAATCTGGCCCGGCTTTTCCTTGGCGAGCGCGATCAGTTCCTTCAGGTTGCTGACGCCAAGCGACGGATTGGCGACCAGGATCGTCGGCACCGCGGCGACACGGAGGATCGGGGCAAAATCCTTCACCACATCGTAGGTCGGATTGATCGTCATGCCGGCGTAATTGGTCTGCGCCGCCGTCGCCATGAAAATCGTGTAGCCGTCGTTCGGCGCGCGGGCGACATATTCGGCGGCGACGTTGCTGCCGGCGCCCGGCTTGTTCTCGACGATGAACTGAAGGCCGAGTGCATCGGAGAATTTCTGCGCCAATAGCCGCGCCGGCGTATCGGCTGACGCGCCGGCGCCGAAGCCGATGATGATCCGCACCGGATGGGTCGGGTAATCCTGCGCGCTGCTCGCGCTCGCGCCCATAATCGCAATGACGAATAGGGCGCAAGATGCAAACTTCGGTGCCAATCTCATCGTTCTTCCTCCCTTAGGCGCGCTGGTCCGCGCCCCGGCGCGGGCGCGCTCAGCCTTTGTTAATGATTCCTCTACCACTCCTTAACCCCAAAACAACGGGTTGGCGCATACCGTTGCTTGACCGGAGCTCGGCGCACAGCGAATGGTTGTCGCTCAAACCCTTTCCAAGGCAAGCCGCAGTTGGCCACTCGTGGTTTTGGCGGGTGCGATCGGCTTTGCCGCCGGTTTCTTGGCCTTCCTCATCTACGGCCCCGGCTGGATCGTCGGCGTGTTGGCGGACGATTCCCCCGCCGTTGCCGGCACCGTCATGGCACTGCCGTTCGCGCTAGGCGGCGCCGCCATCGCCGGCCTGTTCGCGACCAACCGGCGGCGCGCGCAAAGCCGGTTGCTGCGCGCGGCGCTCAACAACATGACGCAAGGGCTGTGCATGTTCGACGGCACGGCGCGGCTCGTTCTGTGCAACGACCGCTATCTCGACATGTACGCCTTGCGGCCCGAGGTCAGCCGCGCCGGAACGCCGCTGCGCGAGCTGCTCCGTTGCCGCATCGCCGCCGGCACGTTCTCCGGCGATCCGGACCGTTACGTCGCCGATTGCCTGCGCCAGGTCGCCGAGGGACGCACCGAAACCAAGACCAACCACATCAACGGCAGAGTCATCATGCTGGTCAGCCGGCCGATGCCGGGCGGCGGCTGGGTGGCCACCCATAACGACGTCACCGAGCAATTGTCGGCAGAGACCGAGCGCGATCTGTTGCGCCAGCGCGAAGACCGCCGCCGTACCGTCGATGCGGCGATCGTGTCGTTCCGCGCCCGGGTCGAGAGCGTGCTGAAAACCGTCGGCCAAAGCTCGACGGCGATGAAAGCGGCGGCGAAGACGCTGTTGAGCACGTCGGATCATACGCTCACGCGCACCGAGGGCGCCGTCCACGGCTCCAACGAGGCGTCGGTCAATGTCGAGACCGCGGCCGCGGCGGCGACCGAACTGTCGGCATCGATCAAGGAGATCAGCCGGCAATTGATGCAGGCCAACGACGTGGTGCGCGCCGCCGTGGCCGACGCCGGCGCCACCAATGACGACATCGCCGCGCTGGCGCGGGTGGCGGGCAAGATCGGCGACGTGGTCAAGCTCATTCAGGACATCGCCGGCCAGACCAACCTGTTGGCGCTCAACGCCACCATCGAGGCGGCGCGCGCCGGCGACGCCGGGCGCGGCTTCGCAGTGGTTGCCTCCGAAGTGAAATCGCTCGCGGTGCAGACCGCCAAGGCGACCGAGGAGATCACGCGCGAGATCCTCTCGGTGCAGAGCTCGACGACCAGCGCCGTGGCGGCGATCCGCGACATCACGCAACGGATGCACGACATCAATCAATACACGTCCGCGGTCGCCGGTTCGGTCGAGCAGCAGGAAGCGGCGACCGGCGAGATTTCGCACAACGTCGCCAGCGCCGCGGCCGGCGCCAAGGCGATCGCGGCCGCGCTCGACGAAGTCGCCACTGGCGTCACCCAGACCCGCAGCTCCGCGGAAACCATGCTTGCCGCCACCGAAGAGGTCGAAACCGCGACCGCCAAGCTGCGCAGCGAATTCGAAGAATTTCTGGGCACCGTGGCGGTGTAACGGCAGCAGATCAGGGGGCGCTCTGCAGGCGGCGCACCGGGACCTTCCGGCTTCCGAGCCACCACACCGCAACGCGCTTAGCTGCGCTAGCCGCCTTTGCCGAGAAGGAACGAAGCGCCCTTTGCGCCGATCAGCATCGACACGCCTGCGGTGTTGCCGGTAACCGGCGTCGGCGCGACCGAAGCATCGATCACCCGCAATCCGGGCACGCCGTGAACGGAAAGCGTGGTTGGATCGACGACCGAAGTCTTGACGTCGGTCCCCATCGCGCACGACCCGACATAGTGCTGAACGGTCAGACCGGTCAGGCGAATCCACGCTTCAGCGATTTCGATCGGGAACAGCGGAAATTTGAGATTGACGGGCATGAGGGGCAGCGGGTGCCAGCCGCCAGCGGCCGCGAGTTCGGTATCGGCCGCTATCCGGTAAACCAGGCCGAGAGCCGCGAGGACCCGGTCCCAATCTTCCGGATCACTGAGCCAGCCGGGATCGACGACCGGCTTGTCGGTCGGGTTAGCCGTCGCAAGGGTGACTGTGCCGCGGCTCTTGAGATGCAGGGAAGACGACCCGATCAGCGCATAGCTCAGCGGTGGAAAGGGCGGCTTGGGTTCGAGTGCGCCTGGCAGAGAACTCGTGCTGATCTGAATTTCAATATTGACTGCGCCATAGCCGGGCACCGGCGGCGGTGCTTCGCCGCTCGCCGTGGCAAAGGCGCCGACGCCGATGTAGCCGTAGCGCTGGGCGTCCATCGGGATGGTGTTGGGCCCAACAATGACGCCGACGCCGAGATCGTCATAGAAATTCTGGCCGACGGCGGGAAGATCGCACTGCGTCGCGATTCCGAGTTTTTCCAGCGCTTGCGCGTTTCCAATTCCGGAACGCAGCAAGATCGCCGGACTGGCGATCGCGCCGGCGGAAAGCACGACTTCGCCGGCCGGCTGAACCGTGACGATCTCGCCTTCCGCGTTGGCATATTCCACGATAGGAACACCGCGGCCCAGGATCAACCGGCGTACAAAACAGCCAGGCTGGACGGTCAGCGTCGGTAGCGCGCGCGCGGCGATGTATTTCTGATAACTGGTCGTGCGGCGCGGACCTTCGGCGTCGACGGTAAACTGGAACGGCACGCAACCATACTCGGTCGGTCCATCATTGTAGCCTGGATTGAACGGCAAGCCGAAACGGCCGAAGGCGGCAATCAGCGCGTCACTGAACGCGCTGGCCGGCGGCGACGATATTCCGACGGTGCTCTCGATCTGCTGGAAAAGCGGGACAAGCTCTTGGTAGGACCAGCCAGCGCAGCCGAGCTCGTTTGCCCAATGATCGTATGTCGATCGCCCGCCCCGGACATACACCATCGCATTGTGTATCTGGCACCCGCCGAGTCCCTTGCTCTGCAGCAATTGAAGAACGCGGTTGTAAAGATTGGCTTGCTTCGTCGACTCGAACCCGATCTCAAACGCGGGATCCTCGAGAACCTCGTTCCACCGGGTCGGGTCCCAGACGTCGTTATTGTCCGGGCTGACTTCGAGGCCGGCTTCGAGCAGCAGCACCCGGTATCCCGCCGCAGCTGTTTCGCCAGCCACGATTGATCCGGCGGCACCGGCGCCGATCACGACGTAATCATATTCGGATTGATTGGCTGACATTGCACTCTTCCCTCGGTCGTTTCTTGACCTGCGCGGGCGTCCGGACGGCAATCGTACGGCTCACCCGCAGGCTACAATATCCAGGGGAATTTTACGAGATATGAAATCTAAAATTGAGACATCCCCCTTGCGCGGGAATGACAATAAGATGTGTTTTAAGCCAAACGGGACAGCGCATGGGCAAAATCCGCCTCGGCAACAATCTCGCCGTTGCCGTCAGCGATACGGGGGACGGCCCACCGGTGGTGCTGCTGCACGGCCTCGCCTGCGGCAAGCGCATGTGGTTCCACCAGATCAGGGCGCTGCGGCGGCGCTTCCGCGTCATCGCTTGCGATTTGCGCGGTCATGGCCAAACCGATGCGCCGCAGCTCGCCACGGAATATTCCGCCGCGCATCTGGCGCGCGATCTCGTCGGCGTGCTCGACGCCCTCGAAATACCGCAAGCAGCGATCGTCGGTTTCTCGCTGGGCGGCGGACCGGCCTTGGCGCTGGCCGCCAGCAAGCCGGAGCGCGTGTCCCGTCTGGTGCTCGCCGACGTCGGCGCCGGCGCCGACGATCCGGTGAAGATCGAGGGCATGGCGCGACGCTGGGGCGCGCTGATCGGGCAGGGCGAGATCGACGAGCTTGTTTGCGATATGCTGCGCAGCGAGCTGTTCAAGGTCTATGCCAGACGCAGCGCACGCCGCCGCGAGCACATGGCCGCCCTGATCCGCGCCACTCCGATCGATGGCTTGCGCTTTACGCTGTCCGAGGTTTTGGCAAAGCGGAAATCATTGTTCCGGCTGTCCGGCGTGCTCAAATCGGTCCGGGCGCCGACGCTGGTCCTGGTCGGCGAGCTTGATTATGTGTGCAGCAAGGCGTCGCGATTGATGGCGCAGGCCATTCCCGGCGCCACGCTGAAGATCATCAAAAATTCCGGACATATGTCGCCGATCGAGCAACCGACGGCGTTTACCGCAGCGCTGCTGGAGTTTTTAGAGCCGACATAAATCGCCGTCGTCCCCGCGCAAGCGGGGACCCATAACCCCAGTGTCAGATACCAGCGCGGTGATTATGGATTCCCGCTTTCGCGGGAATGAGTCGGCGGCCGCGCGGCGGCCGGATCAGCCGCGCGGCGCGTGGGCGGCAATCATTGCTTCGCCCATGCGCAAGAGCCGCGCTGCAAGCCCTTCGGTGCCGACGCTCTGAGCGGTAACGCGGGCGCCCTCCAGAAGCAGGTGCAATTCGTCAGCCAGTAATTCAGGCTCGCTCAAGTCTGCGTCCTGGCTCAATCGCACGAGGCGCATACGGTGTGCTCTCTTGAATTCTTCGATGACCCGCCGGGCCGGGTGATCCTTGTCGGGCAATTCGATCGCTGCGTTGGCGAGCGCACAGCCGCGCTCGTCCGGCTCGGCAAGATGGCCGGCCATCTCCGCAAGCCAGGCGCGCAGTTGCGCCCGCGGATCGCCGGGGTGCGCCTGCGCGAACCGCTCCCAGCATTCGTCCGCCGCATGCGCCGATTGACGCAGATACTCCGCGACCAATTCGTCCTTCGAGGCAAAGTGCCGGTAGAGCGTCATCTTATTGGTGCCGGCCGCTTCAGCGATCGCATCCACGCCGACTGCCCTGATTCCATGCCGATAAAAGAGCTCGCCCGCGGCCGCAAGGATGCGCGCACGGGGCGGAATCCTGCCGTCATTATCGGTGGTTACGGCGGCTTGGCCGGTCATTTGAGGTTTCCTCTTGACACGGGTGTTACCGGTCAGTAACTAGTCATGTAGCGTTACCGGTCAGTACCACAAGGGTGGCGGTAAGTCACGCCTTCCTTCAAGGGTCTCAACATCAATCAGGAGCACCGCCATGTCAGTGAATGCCGCTGTTGCCAACCGCCCTGCGCAGGCCGAGCAGCCGTTCAAGACGCTGTTCTTGCCCTATCGACTGGGCAACATTGAACTCAACAATCGCCTGGTGATGGCACCGATGACGCGCAGCCGCGCGGTCGAGCGCAACATCCCGAACTCCATCGCCGCAACCTATTACGCCCAGCGCGCCTCCGCCGGCTTGATCGTCACCGAAGCGACGCAGGTCAGCCCGCAGGGTGTCGGCTATATCCGCACGCCGGGCATTCATTCCGCCGAACAGGTTGCCGGTTGGACGAAAATTACCGACGCGGTGCATCGCGCCGACGGCAAGATCTTTCTTCAGCTGTGGCATGTCGGACGCATCTCGCATCCGGATTTTCATGGCGGCGAGCTTCCGGTCGCGCCCTCGGCCATCGCCGCGCAGGGCCAGGTGTTCACGGCCAAGGGCCCGCAACAGATGGTGACGCCGCGGGCGCTGGCGCTCGCCGAGCTGCCGGGCATCGTCGAACAATTCCGCAACGGTGCCGAAAATGCCAAGGCGGCCGGCTTCGACGGCGTCGAGCTGCACGGTGCGAACGGTTATCTGCTCGATCAGTTCCTGCGCGACGGGACCAACCAGCGCACCGATGCCTATGGCGGCAGGATCGAAAACCGCGCGCGGTTGCCGCTCGAAGTCACCAAGGCCGTCATCGACGTCTGGGGCGCCGATCGCGTCGGCTATCGCATATCTCCGAACGGCGCCTTTAATTCGATGTCGGATTCCAATCCGCTGCGGACGTTCTCGTATCTGACGGAAGAGCTCAACAAGCTCGGCATCGTCTATCTTCATGTCGTCGATCCGGTTGCCGATGGCGCCAAGCGTTTGTCGCCGCTGTTGCGCCGGAAATTCGATCGCAGCCTCATCGTCAACGGCGGCTTCGATCTCGACAGCGCCAATACGGCGATCGGCAACGGCACCGCCGATCTCGTCGCGTTCGGCACGCCGTTTCTCGCCAATCCGGATCTGCCGAAGCGGTATCGGATCAAGGCCCCGCTCAACGCGCCCGACCAGGCGACGTTCTATGCCGGAGAGGACAAGGGCTTCACCGACTATCCGGCGCTGGTGTGAGCGCGATGCATCGCTGTCGCAAGAAGATGAGGGAACATTTCATGAGGCCAGAAAGTCAAGAATTGACGCTGCGGAGCGCGCTGTCCGATCCGCTCATCCGCACCTTGATGGCCGCGGACCGTGTCGATCGGCGGGAGCTCGAATCGATGCTGCTGCGGATCGCGGAACAGGTCACGCCAAGCTTATCGGCGTCGACGCGGGCCGGTTGCGCCTGCTGGGCGTAAACGTCCGTCGTCCCCGCGCAAGCGGGGACCCATAACCCCAGTCTTAATTTCAAGGACTGTGATTATGGATTCCCGCTTTCGCGGGAATGACGACGATCATCGCCCCGCGGCGTAACCCTGCATGCCGCGCGCATTGGCGGCGGCGCGGCGGCGCGGGCCGACGCGGGACGCCGCGGTGAGCCGGCCTTCGGACCAGTCGGGGC
>JBAUYI010000068.1:0-2694 GCA_049584715.1 Xanthobacteraceae bacterium | reverse complement strand
CGTGCGCCGCCAGCGGGGCCACGAGGATCGCCTCGGTGCGCCCGATCGCGTACGCCGGGCACTGCTGGCGCGCGCTCGGCTGGCCCAGGTACACCGCGTGCCGGTTGAAGCGCACGCACACCGACGGGTCGGCGGACAGGTTGTACACGGGCCACGACGCCGGAACCATGAACCTGTAGCCGTGATAGGTCACGGCCTTAGTCGGGGCACGCTGAGATGCGGACGCGACGGCCGTTGTCGGGGCCGCCAACATCACCAGCAGTGCCAGCGTCGTAGGTCTGAGTCGCAGTCGGAGTCGGGGCAAACGCATCCGCACGTCATCCGGCGCGCCGGCCCGCGCTCAGCTGACCAATTTCGCTCGCTCTACCGCGCGAGCTACCTGGTCGAGCCATCCTAGCGAGGTCTGCCGACGCTCGCAAAGATCGGAGAATCCTCATGACGCTCGCAAGATAGGAGAATCCTCATCGTCCGCCGGCGCGCCCGAAAATAGGATCCCGCCCGGACCGGGGAACGAGTCGGAACGAAAGGAGGGGAGGAGGTCCCGGCCGCGTCCTACCGGTGGGGCGGCGCACGCGCTCCGGGAGCTAGACGTCGGCGACGATCGCCGACGACCCGTACGCCTGACCCAGAGGAGTCTCATGTCGTCAAAGCTCCGTTTGGCTCTGCCGATGGCCTGCATCGGCTTTGTGGGAGCCGCGTGCTTCCTGTTGCTGCAATCGCATGCGAGCGCGCGCGTCACCATGAACTACGCGCATCTGAACAAGATCCAGAAGCGCATCATCTCGGAGACGCTGGCCAGCGCACTCGGCCCGCAATCGAGCGGCACAAAAGCGCACATCACGGTCCCGATCTCCGACGACGGGAGCGGACCGGATGGCGCCCCGTTCACGCCGCCGAAGTCCTACAACTCGGCCGGGGGCGGATCCGGGACGACGCTCAACTACTTCCCCTCTTCTCAGGGGAATTGCTCGGCGAACCTCGGCAACAACGTCAAGGTCAACCAGAACTGCCTAAACCTCACCGACTCTACCCTGCAGGGGCGCGGGCAGGCCAACAACGAGCCGTCGATCTCCGTCGACCCGTTTGACTCGCGGCGCCTCGTCGCCAGCGACAACAACTACATCCGCGGCGACGGAACCTGCGGCTCGTACTTCTCGCAGAATGGCGGCCGGTCGTGGTCGAACACGACGATTCCGAACGGCTTCACCAACGGCACGTCGTTTGCCCGTGAGTACTGGCAGGCCGGCGGTGACACGTCGGTAGCGTGGGACACGCGCGGGAACGCATACGAGAGCTGCCAGCTGTTCAACCGCGGCACCGTGGCGTCGGCGAACCCCGACCAGTCGAGCACGTTCGTGGTGTTCCGGGCGACCCAAAACGGCGGTGCGTCCTGGAACTTCCCCGGGCACTACTCGGCGACGTTCACGTTCGACCCGACCGGGACCGCGAACGTTCTGCAGGACAAGGCCCTGATGGCGATCGACGACAACATCAGCAGCCCTTACCGCGACCGCATCTACGTGACGTGGACGGACTTCGCGGCCGACGGGACCGCCTATATCTACGAGGTCCACTCGAGCGACTTCGGCCAGACGTTCAGCAGCCCGGTCCTCGTCAGCGCGAGCACTCCGACATGCACGAACTCGTTCGGAGTGACGACGACTCCCTCGACATGCAACGAGAACCAATTCTCCGACCCGTTCATCGGCAAGGACGGAAACCTGTACGTGGCCTGGAACAACTTCAACAACCAGCCCACGAGCGGGAACAACAACAACTACCAGGTGCTGCTGGCCAAGTCGACCGACGGCGGCCAGACCTTCTCGGCGCCCGTTCAGGTAAGCACGTACTACGACCTGCCCGACTGCGACACCTACCAGGGAGCGGGAGCCGATACGGGGCGGTCCTGCGTGCCCGAGAAGGGCTCGTCGACCGTGTCGGATTTCCGCGCGACGAACTATCCGTCGGGCGCGGTCGATCCGAACAACCCGAACGTCGTTACGGTGACGTTCGGGTCGTACATCAACAAAGACTCGAACGAGTCGAACGGTTGCGCGCCGACCGGGTTCTCCGACACTGGCAACCCGACCTACACCGGCGTCAAGACGCCGGGCGCGTGCGCCAACAAGATCCTGTTGAGCGTTTCCACCGACGCAGGCGGGACGTTCACGGGCACCGGAGCGGATCCACGTACGGAGACGCTCGTCACGCAGTCCCCCGGTCAGCGGCACACCGACCAGTACTGGCAGTGGGCCGCGTTCACGCGTGACGGCAAGCTGGCGGTGGACTACTACGACCGCCAGTACGGCAACGACGAGACGACCGGGGCGTCGGACTTCAGCCTGTCGGGGAGCGACGACCTGACCCACTTCGGGCAGGTCCGCGTCACGACGAGCTCGATGCCGGCGCCGACCCAGTTCGAGGGCCCGTTCGGCGGCCAGTTCTACGGCGATTACGTCTGGCTGTCGGCCAGCGACAAGGCCTATCCGATCTGGTCGGACACCCGGGCGCTGGATCTGTTCCTGTGCCCGACCAGCGCAACGGGTCCGAACAATCCGCCGCAGCTGTGCGGGGCGAACGAGACTAACGGCGAGGTGGCCAACGACGAGGAGACGTACATGGCGGCCGTGAACGTGCCAACGGCAGGGGGTCACAGGCACTGGTGAAAGCGACGTGTGGGGCCCGGTGCCGTCC
>JBAUYI010000067.1:0-15895 GCA_049584715.1 Xanthobacteraceae bacterium | reverse complement strand
CCGTTGGAGATCGCAATCGAGTAGAACTCGCCGCGCGAATTGTCGCCGCGCAGGATGCAGCTTGGATATTTCCAGGTGATCGCCGAGCCGGTCTCGAGCTGGGTCCAGGAAATTTTTGCGTTCTTGCCGCGGCAATCGCCGCGCTTGGTGACGAAATTGTAGACGCCGCCGCGCCCGTTGGCGTCGCCCGGATACCAGTTCTGGATGGTCGAATATTTGATCTCGGCGTCGTCGAGCGCGACCAGCTCGACCACCGCGGCGTGGAGCTGGTTCTCGTCGCGCATCGGCGCGGTGCAGCCTTCGAGGTAGCTCACATAAGAGCCGCGGTCGGCGATGATCAGGGTGCGCTCGAACTGGCCGGTATTGCGCTCGTTGATGCGGAAATAGGTCGATAGCTCCATCGGGCAGCGCACGCCCGGCGGCACGTAGACGAACGAGCCGTCGGAAAACACCGCCGTATTGAGCGTGGCAAAAAAATTGTCGCTGATCGGCACCACGGTGCCGAGATATTTCTTCACCAGCTCGGGATGCTTTTGGATCGCTTCCGAGATCGGCATGAACAGCACGCCGGCCTTGGCCAGTTCCGCCTGGAACGTGGTGGCGACCGAAACCGAATCGAACACGGCGTCGACCGCGACCCTTCGCAAGGGGGTGCCATTCTCAGATTCTTGGCCATTCGCGCCGCTGTCGTCATCCGCTTTTTGGATGCCGAGCAGCGCCTCGCGCTCGCGCAGCGGAATGCCGAGCTTTTCGTAGGTACGTAGAATCTCAGGGTCGATCTCGTCGAGCGATTTCGGCCCGTCTTTTTTCTTCGGCGCCGAGTAATAATAGAGGTCCTGATAGTCGATCGGGCCGTACTCGACCTTGGCCCACTTCGGCTCTTGCATGGTCAGCCAGCGCTTATAGGCGTCGAGCCGCCACTTGAGCATCCAGTCCGGTTCGCTCTTCTTGGCCGAGATGAAACGCACCGTGTCCTCCGACAGGCCCTTCGGGGCCTTGTCGGATTCGATCAGCGTCTCAAAGCCATACTTGTATTGATCAACGTCGATGCGCCGGACCTGATCGACGGTCTCTTGTACTGCCGGCATTCGTCCCTCCGCTCACGGTTTCAAGGACCGCGGGTTGGATTAGTCGGATATGGTCAGTGTCCTGTCTGTCGGGTCACCCCATCTGGAGGCGTTTGAACGTTTCAAAACGCCTCGAAATCGTTTGCTTGCGCAGCCGGTTAGGCCGCCATGCCTGCCTGACCCTTAGATAATGCAGTTGCGAGCTTTCTCCAAGCGCCGAGAAGCCTTTCGATATCGGTCTCGGTGGTGGCCCAGCCCAGGCTCAAGCGCACCGCGCCGCGCGTGAGCGCGGGCGAAACCCCCATGGCTGCAAGGACATGGGAGGGCTGGACCTTGCCGGACGAGCAGGCGGCGCCCGAGGACACCGCAATCCCTTCGAGGTCAAAAGAAATAACCGCGGTCTCGGCCTTCATGCCTTCGGCGGCAAAAAGGGTCGTATTCGGCAGCCGCTCGGCCTGCACGCCGAAAATCACCACCCCGGGCGTGACCGCCTGGAGGCCGGCTTCCAGCTTATGCCGTAAAGCGAGCATGTGGTCCGCCTCGGCGGTACCCTGCCTGTGCACGGCGGCCGCAGCGGCGCCAAATGCGGCGATGCCGGCGACATTTTCCGTGCCGGCGCGCAGGCCGCGCTCCTGGCCGCCGCCGTGGATCAGCGGATCGGGGAAATGAATGTCCTCGCGCGCGCGAATGAGCGCGCCGACGCCCTTCGGGCCGCCGATCTTATGCGCCGACAGCGTCAGCAGGTCGGCGCCGAGCGCATTGATATCGCAGGCGATACGCCCGACCGCCTGCACCGCATCGACATGCAGCAAGCCGCCGGCGGCGTGGACGATCGCAGCGGCTTGCGCGATCGGCTGCACCACGCCGGTCTCGTTGTTGGCCAGCATAATCGAGACCAGCGGCCGCGATGTTCCAGCCAAAGCGTCGGCCAGCCCCGCAAGATCGACGCGACCGTCCGCGCCGACCGCAATATCCGCCACCGCGCCGCGCGGGAACCGGCCGCCCGTTCGCACCGAGGCATGCTCGATGGCCGAGATCAAAAGCTTTTCCCGCGGCCGCCGCTCGTCCGCGGTCTGGATCGCCGGCGTCAGTGCCAGCATGTTGGCTTCGGTGCCGCTCGAGGTGAAGACAACGTCGCCCGGGCGCGCCGCGACCAGCGCCGCCACCGCCTCGCGCGCCTCTTCGACGAGCCGCCGCGCCGCCCGCCCCTCGGCGTGCACGGAGGACGGATTGCCGGGAACCGAAAGCGCCTCGCGTAACGCCTCGGCGGCTTGCGGCCGCATGGGCGCCGTGGCGTTCCAATCGAAATAGCTGCGCTCGACCATGCTGGTTAAGCTTGCTTTTTGTCCCCCGGCCTGTGCTAGAAGTCGCGACCCAATGCTTGCGCCGCCCAATGCACCTTGCCGGTTTTAAAATCTGAAATGGTTTTAGACACTTACGTGTGCGCTCCGGCAGCGTCAAGCGCGCCCGAATCCGCCGGTTAATCGGCGCCACAACACTCGAGGTTCAAACCCATGCCCGAGGTCATCTTCACGGGACCTGGAGGCCGCATCGAAGGCCGTTACCACCCGGCGCGGCAAAAAAACGCGCCGATCGGCATCGTGCTCCATCCGCACCCGCAATTCGGCGGCACGATGAACCATGCGATCGTCTACCAGATCTACTACGCCTTCGTGCATCGCGGCTTTTCCGCGCTGCGCTTCAACTTCCGCGGCGTCGGCAGGAGCCAAGGCGGCTTCGATCACGGCATCGGCGAATTGTCCGATGCCGCAGCCGCGCTCGACTGGGCGCAAACCGTCAACACCGAGGCGCGCAGCTGCTGGATCGCCGGCTTTTCGTTCGGCGCCTGGATCGGCATGCAGCTTTTGATGCGCCGGCCGGAGATCGAAGGTTTCATCTCGATCGCTCCGCCGGCCAATCTTTATGACTTCTCATTCCTGGCGCCCTGCCCGTCCTCCGGCCTGATCATCCACGGCGACAAGGACGCGGTGGTGCCGCCGCGCGACGTCACCACGCTAGTGGAAAAACTCAAGACGCAAAAAGGCATCGTCATCGAGCAGAAGGTCGTTCCCGGCGCCAACCATTTCTTCGACGGCAAGGTCGAGCCGCTGATGACCGCGATCGGGGGTTATCTCGACAAGCGGCTGGGCAAGGGTGGGCGGGCCACCACTGCGGCGTGAGGCGCCGCGAGCGCCGCGTAGAACAATGCTACCGCCATAAGCGGCCGACCGTTATTAAGCTCAGTGACATATGACCAGCAGAATTAGACCACGCCCCACCGCTGCCAAAATGGCAGACGGTGTCGCTTGACGATGGCTTGGACTTTTTTATTCACCATCTCCTCATCCTTCTCGTCAGGGATACGATGTATTGCGTCAAGCAATTTGATCAGACCGCTATCGTGCGCCGGTTGATTGTGCCAACGTTTCCAACCCTGCTTATAGTCCACCCCGCAGGTCACGAACTCTTCGCCCGGCTTTGGATGGGCATTATGCCAGCTCCATACCATCCACTCGATAAATCTCTCATCTCGAATTAAACGTCTTTGCCAGAAATAAAATTCGTACTGCAATTGTTCGAAGAAACTCCACCACCAAGCGTCGGCGTCCTGTTTGTCGATTTCCGGAAGACTGTTACAGCTTCGTCGGTCTTCCGCGCGTTTCCTGTTCAACACGCACTGTTGCTGAATAAGCTCATGGAACCGTCTGCTAAACTCCAATGTTACTTCGACCCGCTTCAGACGCTTGGTATAGAAATGCGCTACCAGCCAAGCGGCAATCCCGGCGATTATCGCGGCAATTACGGGCGCAGCCCCTGGCCACAAGAGCGGGCTGACGCATGGTAGGGATGGAGTTGGTATTACTTGTACCTGTTGTTGGGGAGCCGACTGGGCCACTTGCGCTGACACTTTCTGTGCGCTTACTCCAGCGATAACCCAAATGACGAATAGAGCCAGCATAACAAACTGGCCAATTAACTCGCCGCGCTCGGACAACATCGGATAGCCATCCTATGATTTCTCCACGGAGAAGGTACGAGATTGAATTATCTTCCAAAAGTTGCTCTTTTAACATAGCGCAATTTATACGTTAAGGTTGCAATCCATGCGTCCCGGTCGTTCAATGTTCGCAAAGGTTGAATTCCCTTGGGGGGAAAAGCCATGGCTCGCAAATATTTAGCCGCCGCCTGCCTGGCGGTCGCGATCGCCGCCACAGCAGCCGGCAGCGCTGCCGCGCAGGACACCGTCAAGATCGGTCTCGTGCTGCCGATGACCGGCACGGTCGGCGCCGCCGGGCAGGAAGTCGCTGCCGCCGTCAAGCTCTACATGGCGCAGCACGGCGACACCGTCGCCGGCAAGAAGATCGAGGTTTTGATCAGGGACGACGGCAGCATCCCCGACAATGCCAAGCGGCTCGCGCAAGAGTTCGTCGTCAACGATCACGTCGCCATCCTCGGCGCCGGCACGACGCCGAGCGCCATGTCGATGGCGCCGATCGCCACAGAAGGCAAAGTCCCCACCGTGGTGATGATCTCGGGCACCTCTGTGGTGACCGAGCGCTCGCCCTATTACGTGCGCACCTGTTTCACGCTCGGCCAGCAAGCCGGCATCATCGCCGATTGGGCGATCAAGAACGGCAGCAGGAAAGCCGTCTCCGTGCTGTCCGATTGGGCGCCGGGCGCCGAGGCCGGCAAGGCTTTCGAGCAGCATTTTACCCAAGGCGGCGGCCAAATTCTCGAGACGTTGAAGGTGCCGCTGGCCAATGCCGACTTCGCGCCGTTCCTGCAGCGGGCGCGCGATTTGGCGCCCGACACGCTGTTCGTGTTCGTGCCGGCCGGCCAGGCCGGCACATTCGCGCGGCAATTCGCCGAGCGCGGCCTCGACAAATCCGGCATCAAGCTCGTCGGCCCGGGCGACATCGTCGACGACAACGATCTGGCCGCGACCGGCGATGCCTTGCTCGGCGTCGTCACCGCCGGCTTCTATTCGGCGGCGCATCCGTCCGCGCTCAACAAGGACTATGTCGCGGCTTACGCCAAGGCCACCGGCGGCAAACGCGCCAATTTCATCTCGGTCGGCGGCTATGACGGCATGCACCTGATCTACGAGGCGCTGAAAAAGACCAAGGGCAACACCGATCCCGACGCGCTGCTCGCCGCCATGAAGGGCATGAGCTGGGAAAGCCCGCGCGGCCCGATCTCGATCGATCCGGACACCCGCGACATCATCCAGAACGTCTATATCCGCAAAGTGGAGAAGAAGGACGGCGAGCCGTGGGCGATCGAGTTCGCCACTTTCGAGGCGGTCAAGGATCCGTTGCATCAGGCGGCGAAGTAGTCGGCGCGGCGGCGGACTTGGACGCGGCGCACACGCTTCGCGGCGCCTAAAATCGCACCATCGAAAATCCGCCGATGACAAAGTTCGCTTTGCTGTCCTACAGCACCAACAATCTCGGCGACCAAATCCAAAGCATCGCCGCACGGCAATTTCTGCCACAGACGGATTTTCTCATCGATCGAGACGATTGGACGACCGGTGGTTCCGGTCCGGCGGACGCTGCCAAAATCATCTTGAACGGATGGTTCACTCACAACCCCGAAAAATGGCCGCCGCCGCCGTTTCTGTCGCCCTGTCTGATTTCGATGCACATCACGCGCGAGCGCTACAAGCCCACGACATTGACCGATCCCTCGGTGACGCTGCTCGAAAATAAGAATCTCGACTATCTGCGATGTCACCAACCGGTCGGCGGCCGCGACCTGTGGACGACGTCATTGCTCACACAGCACGGCGTCGAGAGCTATTTCTCCGGATGTCTGACGCTCACCCTGGGCGCCGACGATAAACGCGATCGCAGGAACTTCATCTGCGCCGTCGACGTGCCCGAAAAGCTCTATCAGATCTTGCTCGGCCGCACCCGCACACCGGTCGTGCGACTGAGCCACCGCGACACAGGCGGCGGCACGTTCGAGCAGCGCTGCGCCAAGGCCGACAGGTTGTTATGCCTGTATGCCTACGCCAAATGTGTCGTCACCACCAGATTGCATTGCGCGCTGCCGTGCCTTGCGCTCGGAACGCCGGTGCTCTTCATCAACGACGCTGTCGACCCGTATCGGCTGAGCGGCCTCACCGAGCTTGTGCGCAACTGCACCGTCGAAACATTTGAGGCATATACGCAAGGCTTCGATTTTGACAGACCCGCTCCGAATAGCGGCGCCCATATGCCGTTGCGCAAAGCGCTGATGGCACGGCTGGAGCCATTCACTGCCGCACCGATGCGGCCATTTTGCCCGGTACCGGCCGCCGAAATCGACAGCTATGGCCCCATTGCCGCCGACGCTTGATCATTGCGGCTCAGCGAAAATGGGACTGAGCTTGGTCATGAAAACGTCGCACCAGTTCATCCCGCTCGCGACGCTGGCTGGCGAGCAGCCGATCGAGCGGCCCATTGGCCCCCGCATTGCCGGCGTCACGTTCGAGAATTGCTATCTGACGGTTCAGCGCGCTGATGCGGAAATAGCAGTCAAGCTGCTCGGTTCCGGCCATGCCGACGTGGCTGCGCGGAGTATTGTCGTCCGTTCCAATCGCTCGCAGCTCATGGTTTTCGCGCCAGCGCTGGATCTTGTCGAAGTCGATGCCAAAATCGGCGTGGAGGTGACGGACAGATTTCGAATCGGACTCGTTATCCTTGACGTCCCAAGCCACCTCGGAGCGATCGTGGCGGACATAGACCCACATCGGCGTGCCTTGTTCGCATTTGATGTCCTTGAAATCGACCACGTTGCAATAAGACGCCCACTGGGTATGGCGGCTCGAACAGGCCGATATGCCGCTGGAAAAGCGCGCGGCCACGAACACGAACAGGCCCCCAAACGAACGATGCAACGGCACAACCACGTCCGGATGCGCGTACCAGCGCAAGCCATTCGCAAATGTGAGACACGCTCCTCCGGTATGGCGCGTCCACGTCATGTTTCGCCGTTCGGAAGCCAGGAATGCCGGCATTTCCTCAGTCATCCGCTTTTCGACGAGGTCCACGGTCTCGACGTGCCACGCATCGTCGGCGTCGAGCACGGAGGTGATGATGTATTCGAACGGGTCAACGATCATGCGACGGGCGAGCAGGTAATCTTGACACAGCTCCCAGATGTAATCGAAACATCCCTGGTGGACCTGCTGCATGGCCGTGAGGTCGATCGGCACGAGGTGAAAGTTCCTGTGGCCGCCGACGATCGCCTCGAGGCGCGATTTAGCGCTTACGGGAATGTCGCGGTCGACGATCAGGAGACAGGTGAAGTCCGGGCACGTCTGCGCGCAAAGCGACGGAAACGTGATCGCCTCGAACAGGCTGAGCGCGCCGCGATACCAATTCTCGTTGTGGATGCCGATGCCAATGCGGGTTATAATGAAATGGTGCAGCATATTGTCACCGAGAATTTGTGTGGAATATGTATTAGCTTTGCCCGGATTTGCCGGCAAGACGATGGACGCGTTCCACGATGCTGCGCGTGCAGCTTGCAACTTTTCGAGATCACTCGCTCCGTGCGTTCGATGCCACTATCCTAACGATGCCACTATCCTAACAAAGTAAAACAACGAGAGGACGTCCCATGAATCGTCAGAATTTCGTCGCCGGCTGCCTTGCCATCGCGGCTGCCGCCCTCGGCGCCGGCAGCGCCGCGGCTCAGGATACGATCAAGATCGGCATCGTGGCGCCGATGACCGGAACTTCGGCCGCGGTGGGCCGGGAAATCTCCGCCGGCGCCAACCTCTATATGACGCAGCACAGCAACATGGTTGCCGGCAAGAAGATCGAGCTGATCATCCGCGACGATGCCAGCGTGCCCGACAACGCCAAGCGCCTCGCCCAGGAAATGATCGTCAACGACAAAGTCAATTTCCTCGGCGCTTGCCTGACGCCGAGCGCGATGTCGATGGCGCCGATCGCCACCGAAGGCAAAGTTCCCACCGTGGTGATGGTGTCGGGCACGTCGGTGGTCACCGAGCGCTCGCCCTATTACGTACGCACGAGTTTCACGCTCGGCCAGCAGTCCGGCATCATCGCCGACTGGGCGATCAAGAACGGCAGCAAGAAAGCCGTCTCGGTGCTGTCCGACTGGGCGCCGGGCGCCGAAGCCGGCAAGGTTTTCGAGGCCAATTTCACCAAGGGCGGCGGCCAGGTTTTGGAAACCCTGAAAGTGCCGCTCGCTAACCCCGACTTCGCGCCGTTCCTGCAACGCGCCGCCGACCTGCATCCCGATACGCTGTTCGTCTTCGTGCCGGCCGGACAGGCGGGAACTTTCGCGCGGCAATTCGCCGAACGCGGCCTCGACAAATCCGGAATAAAACTCATTGGCCCGGGCGACATCACCGATGACGACGATCTGCCGACCACCGGCGACACGCTCATTGGCGTCGTCACCGCCGGCATTTATTCGGCGGCGCATCCCTCGCAGCTCAACAAGGATTATGTCGCGGCCTATCAGAAGGCCACCGGCCATCGCGCGAATTTCATCTCGGTCGGCGGCTATGACGGCATGAACCTGATCTACGAGGCGCTGAAGAAGACCAAAGGCAACACCGACGCCGACGCGGTTATCGCGGCGATGAAAGGCATGAGCTGGGAAAGCCCGCGCGGCCCGATCTCGATCGATCCGAACACCCGCGACATCATCCAGAACGTCTATATCCGCAAAGTCGAGAAGAAAGACGGCCAGCCTTGGGCCGTCGAATTCGCGACCTTCGAAGCGGTGAAGGACCCGCTGAAGGAAGCAGCGGCGAAGTAATCGCAATCGACGTCATTGCGAGGAGCGAAGCGACGAAGCAATCCAGGATGGCGAGGCCCGACTGGATTGCTTCGCTTGCGCTCGCAATGACGAGTGTCACGCCCGCACCACCGTGACCGAGCACGGCGCTTCGGCGACGACCTTGGCCGATACGCTGCCGACTTAACGGCGCGCCGCCGCTCCAGGCGAAAGCCGCCGATGACGTCGCCGAGCGCCAGCTGACGGGCCATCTCAGTAACCCTGCTCCAGGCGCGCGGCGAGCATGGCCGGCAAGCCGGCGTCGCGAATCTTCCGCGCCGCCGACGCGATGTCGTAGGGCACGCGGATGTAGATGAGCATGTTCTGCGTCTCGTCGAGCAAGGCGTAACAGGCCGCCGGATTATGGTCGCGCGGCTGGCCGACGGCGCCGAGCACGGCAAGGAAGCGCCGGCTCCCCAGCAACGGAATGGCGACGCCGGCAGTGGGCGTGAAACCGAACAGCTTGCCGGTGTGCGACAGCAGATAGAGCGCGGGACTGTGGACGTGGCCGCAAAAGGTTTGCCGCGCCGGCGTCGCGTCGAACGATTTTTGGGCGCGGCTGGCGTCGAGAACGTAATGCCACCGCGACGGCTCATCGGCGCTGGCATGGACATAAAGCCGGTCGGCTTCCTCGACCGCCATCGGCAGGCTTTCGAGGAAGTGGCGTTGCGCGGCGTCGAGCTTGCCGCGGGTCCAGGCAATGGCCTCGGTTGCGATTTGGTTCATCGCGAAGGGCTTGCCGGCGGCCGCGGCATCGTGGTTGCCGAGGACCGCGATGGCGCCGCGCGCGACGTATTCCATCGCGCGGTCGGTCACCCAGCCGGGATCGGCGCCATATCCGACCAGATCGCCGAGAAAGACGTAGCGGTCGGCGTTCTTGCGTTCGGCGTCGGCGAGGCAGGCCGCCATCGCTTCGCGATTGCCGTGGATGTCTGCCAGCAAGGCGATCATGATGGACCTATTCTATCGCCATGCTTTAACGTTTGCGCCGCGATCCCCTTGATCCAGGTCAACTATGCCGTTCGGCACATGGCAAGTTCACGGCTTGCCGACACGCCGGCGGCCGCGCCGTTTGGGTTGAATCACGCCCCGGACCTGTTACACCAGCGGCGCCGCCGCGGCGAGCCGCGGCATAACTGCGCAAGATATCGATGAGCGCCTACAAATCCGATTTCCTCAACGTTCTCGCCAGCCGGGGTTTTATCCACCAGGTCTCCGAGCCCGAGGCACTGGACGCGCTCGCCCGGCAATCGACCATCACGGCCTACATCGGTTTCGACTGCACCGCGCCGTCGCTCCATGTCGGCTCGCTGTTGCCGATCATGATGCTGCACTGGCTGCAGCAGACCGGCCACAAGCCGATCCCGCTGATGGGCGGCGGCACCACCCGGGTCGGCGATCCGTCCGGCAAGGACGAAAGCCGCCGGCTTCTGACCGACGAGGTTATCGCCGCGAACCTGCGGAGCATCCGCGAAATCTTCGGCCGTTTCCTGCGCTTCGGCGACGGCAAGACTGATGCGGTCATGGCCAACAATGCCGACTGGCTCAATGCGCTCAACTACATCGACTTCCTGCGCGACATCGGCCGCCACTTCTCCATCAACCGCATGCTCGCCTTCGATTCCGTCAAGCTGCGGCTCGAGCGCCAGCAGGAGCTGTCGTTCCTCGAATTCAACTACATGATCCTGCAGGCCTACGATTTCGTCGAGTTGTTTCGCCGCTACGGCTGCGTCCTGCAGATGGGCGGCTCGGACCAGTGGGGCAATATCGTCAACGGCATCGATCTCGGCCGCCGGCTGCACAACGCGCAGCTGTTCGCGCTCACGTCGCCGCTGATCACCACATCGTCGGGCGCCAAGATGGGCAAGACCGCGGCCGGCGCGGTGTGGCTCAATGCCGATCAGGTGAGCCCTTACGACTACTGGCAGTATTGGCGAAACACCGAAGACGCCGACGTCGTCCGTTTCTTGAAACTGTTCACCGTGCTGCCGCTCGAAGAGATCGAGCGCCTGGCGGCGCTCAAGGGTGCGGACATCAACGAAGCGAAGAAAATCCTCGCCACCGCCGCGACCGCGCTGGTGCACGGCCAGGCTGCCGCTGACGAAGCCGCCGGCACCGCGCGTACGACGTTTGAGGAAGGGGCGGTTAGCGAGGGTTTGCCGACAGCCATCATACCGCGCGAAAGGTTCAAAGAGGGTATTGCCATTACGGAAGTTTTAATTCTCGCAGGCTTTTGCCGATCAAAAAGCGAGGCGCGACGGGCCATCGCGAACAATGCCATCGCAGTAAACGACAAGCGAATAACTGCCCTCGACTTTCTCATAGGAGAGAAAGATCTTACGGAACAAAATGCACTTAAAATCTCATTTGGAAGAAAGCGCCATTTGCTAATCAAGGCCGTCTAATTCCCACCGAAGCAGAATCGTTTTCTTCCTCGTTCCTCGCATTCATAGCCCGATTTATCATAGCTTGCACTTGTTGGTTTGCCTTCACGGGCCGTAATTTGATTTCCGGATGGGCATTCCTGAACACCCGAAATATCTCATCGGCGAACGCCTGACCGATTGTAGGTACGTCGCCAAAGTCCAATATCGCTTCGGAAAAGCGATTGAATCGCGCCAAAACCCTTCTCGCCTGGGACCGAGAGACAAGTTGCTCATTCGGGTATCGAGCCAAGGATATAGGGACGTGGGTTCTGGAGAAAAGTCCTACGCCCCCTTTCTCAGTGCTGTATTTGTTAAAGACCTCATCCAAAGTCTGTTTGTCACCGCTTTGCATTTCCAGAAACACACATGTTCCTTTAATGCCTTTGCCCGGCTGAGCATCTTCAATTAGCCAATCGTTATCACCGCGCTCCTTATTGTGAACATAAGTCAGGTCATCTGAAAGAATTGAGAATCTGTTCATTGCTCGCGATGTGAAGAAGATGCCCTCGCCCGAGTGCCGTTCAGGATCGGTTGTTAGTTTTCCTTTTGACAATTCAAGTATTGCTTCTCGCTTATCCGCCAATCCCGCCGCTTTCGCTATTTTATCGAAGATTCCGACGCCATAATCCCGAATCATTATTCGAACTCGGTTCGCGTTCTGGAACACATGTACCGTGCATTCTGAGCTCTCTGAGTGATCAATGACATTGTTCAGCATTTCGCTTACGCCATACTGAAATATTCCAAGCACGTTGGTCGACAAGTCCCGCAATAAGGGTCTGACCTTTTCGCGCCAAACCACGTCTTCTGCCGTTTGTGGAGTTACGTCGAAATGTATTACTTCGTCGACGAAGTCCAGAAGCCTGTATTTTCTAGCCTTCGTTTCCCCCTCACCCACAATAAGCTTGTCATCTACTAATTCGTCCAAGTAACGATTGGTTGTCGTCCTAGATATATTGAACCGCCTCGACGTATAGGAAGCAATATCGGTCGGATGGTCCTGTACGTGACGAAGTATGAATTCACGAATCGCCGAATTTTTACGAGAAGCTCGCTCCTGTTCCTTTTCCTGTTCCATTGTCACACTTGGAGCCCATTTTTGTAACGCCATTCAGACACTATTGTAACACATAAGACTGCAATTTGTCAACCAGGATGCACGCAACTGTAACGTAACCGACTGGATGGCGACTGCGAGAACCGCTTGTAGACTCCACTGCTGCCCACCACTTTGATTGAGATTCCAATACCTTACGCGGCCAAACCTGCGCGAGCGCCCAAAGTCTGATTGATGGCACAACTCATCGTTGCAGTTTGGGCGATTTAGCGAAGCATAAGCCGCCGACACCAGGGAGGGAGCTGCGCCTTCGGCCACCTCGCCATCCTCGCTTCAAACGGCGAAGTGCGCGCCATCGCCAACAACGCTCCTGATCAACGACGCGCGCGTCGCCGACGAGAAGGCGGCCATCGGCGAAACCGATGTCGCCTGTCACCGCCGAAGGCGTCGTGAAGCTTTCCCTCGGCCGCAAGCGCCACGTCCTGCTCAAGCCGGTCTAACGATTGTTGTAATTGGAATTGTAGGTGGAAGGCGCGCTGTAATTGCTGTTGTTGTTATTGTTGTTATAATTGTTGTTGTAGTTGTGGCTGTTGTCGTCGTAGGTACCGTTGTTCATCGGAAATTCGAACACTTTGCGCAACAGCCCCGGCGCCAGCGCCGAAATCGGATTGATGCGCAGCACCGGATTGCCCGGCTTGCCGACGACTTCGTAGGTAATGCCGACGAGGCCTTCCTTCTCGCCGCCTAAGAACAATCCGACGATCGGCAATTGCCCGAGCAGATTGTTCGGGCCGTACAGCGGCACCAGCGTGCCGCGCAGATGCAACTCGTCGCGGCTGTAGTCGATCATGCCGTCGATGGTGGCGCCGAGCGACGGGCCGCGCACGACGCCGTCGCGCAGCACCACGCGTCCCGGCGACTTGTCGAAATCGACGCGCATGCTCGAGAATTCCATGACGTTGCGCTGGACTTGAGGATCGTTGGTGGTGACGGCGTGCTGCAACTGCGCTTCGTCATGAACGGAAAATTGGTGCACCGTGATCGAGCCCTGCTGCAGCGGATTGTCGGCGGACGGCGCATCCATCGCGATCACCATCTCCCCGCCGTTCATGCGCGCATAGACGTCGGTGAAGCGGAACAAGGCGCCGCCGTCGCCGGTGGTCAGCGCGATCGTCTGGCGTGCGCCGGCACGGCTGCGCAGATCGCCGGTCAGCGGCGCGTCGCGGCCGATCTTGGCGGTGAGCCCGAAGGTGCGGATTTCGCCGGCGCGGCGCGACATTTTCAGATCGAGGCTGCGCAACGCCTCGCCGTTATAGCCGACGACGGCACCGAGCTTCATGTCGAGATCGATATCGACCGGACGCTTGCTCGGCGTGCTACCGGCCGGGCTACCGGTCATGGTCTTGATGAAGCCGCGACCGTCATAGACGTCGCCGCGCATGACCACGCGCAGCGCGCCGTCCGGGGTGCGATCGACTTTCAAGTTGGTGCGGTCGCCGTCGGCGAAGCCGTAGGACGGGAAAGTCGCCGTTTGCAATTCGCCCGAACCGTCGAGCTCGATGGCGCCTTTGACGCCGCCGCCGGCACCCTCGATCAGAAGATCGTCGATATGGATCGATTGCGGCTTGGTGGTCAGCGTGAACGTCGCCCGCGCCGGCTTGCCGGCCGGCTTGACCCAGCCGGGCAGGAAACTGTCGAGCTGCGCCGAAGTCAGGTCCGCCTCGATGGCGAATTTGCCGTCACGGTCCGGCCCGGTGCCGACGCGGCCGGTGAGCTTGAGCGGAATGCCGCCGCTGATGGTGTTTCCTGGATCGAGGCCGAAATTCGTTCGCGCAGTCTCGTCGAGCATGCCTTGCAGGTTGATTTCGGCATCACTGTCGGCGCGCGCCTTGCGGTATTCGAGGCTGGCCGGCGTGCCGCCGATCTTGACGTCGCCCTTGAGCGCAAAGCCTTGGTTGTTGGCGACCACTTTCAACGCCGCGGCCTCGACCTTTTGCCCCATGATCATGTGGTCGGCGGAAAAATTCGTCGCATCGACGGTGATGGCATAATTGGTCGAGCCCGGCGGCAGATCGGCTTTGAGCGGCATGCCCAAGGTCACGTTGGCGCTCATGGTGCCGCGCGTCGTCGCCGGATCGAACGGCGCGCCGGCGGCGGCGTCGCGCAGCCGGTCCATGGTCAAAAGCTCGGCAGCCGCCGGTACCGGGCCGTCGAGCTTGAAGCGCACCCGCGCCGGCGGCTCGTGCGGCGCGGTGTCGGGCACTTCGAACGCGCCGGCCGACATGACGAGCTTCTTGCCCGATGGCACGTCGGCGATCGCCTTGTTCAGCGTGATCACCGCATTGCGGCCAACGATGTGCACGTTGAGGTCGGCATCGTGCAGCGCCGGCAGGCCCTGCACCGGCTGGATCACGCAATTGGTCGCCTGCGCGTCGATCGACAGCCCGTCATCGGGCACCGGCGGACCAGAGGCCTTGAGCGTGTTCAAGGGCGCGTTCACCGCAACGACAAGGCGCTCCACGGTGCCGCTATTGAGATGCGTCAAGAACCAGTCGCGCACTTTCGGCGCGACAAAAACCGGCCACATGCGCTTTAGGGCATCGACCGACATCCGCGTGCCGGCAAAGCCCGCCGCCAGACGCAGGTCGCCGCCGGTAAATTCCGCTTTGCCGGACATGGCGACGCCGATTTCGGCATTGCCGATGTCGCCGCCTTCGACCACGAAGCGCTTGCTGGCCGGATCGAACTGGCCGCCGAAGGCGATGCGGTTGAGCACCAGCGGATCGCCTGTGAGGTTGGGCGAATTGAGCACGATGGTGCCGTTACCGATCTTGTACAGCCAGATGCCGCCGGCCTGCGCGGGGGCGCGCACTTCGCTCAACAGCGTGATCCGGTTGCCGCCGGAAATGATTTGCAGCGGTGCCACCAGGACGCGGTTTGCCGCATCCCAGTTCAGCTTGACCTCGGCATGATCGATATCGATGCGGCCGTCGGCGCCGTCGGCCTCGCTGATGTAGCCGGTTTCGGCAACGATCCGGCCGACTAGGCCGTGAGGCACGCCATCGGGGCCGAACTCGCCGCGCAAGCTTGCCGACAGCGGCAGATTGGCTTCGAGATTGCCGTCGTCGAGACGGGCCGCGAGCAGCAGGTCGCTCGCCGCGACATGGCGGGCTTCGAGCTCAATGCTGCGCGAGCCGTCATGCGTCGGCTTGATCGACGCCGTCAGTCCCCACGGCCGCTCGGCATTGCTCGAACCGACCGTGACGATGACACCGCCGCCATGGGGCCGCTCCAGGCTGAGCGTGATGTCCTGGAAGTTCCAGTGCTTGCCGGTCCGCGCGTCGTCGACGTTGAGGTTGCCGTCCTTGAGCCCCAGCTCGCGCAAATCGTGGCCGTCGAGTCCGGTCTCGCCAATGCCGTCGATCCACGTCAACAGCGCGGCAAGGATTTCGCTGGTCTTGCGCTGTGGCGCGGCCGTGACGCCGGCGAGCGCCGGATGCCCGGTCGTCGCCGGCTGGGGCGGCGCGGGCGCTGCCGTGCCG
>JBAUYI010000066.1:0-2046 GCA_049584715.1 Xanthobacteraceae bacterium | reverse complement strand
GCCAGCGCGCCGGCGCAAAGCGCGAGCCGGGTACCGTGCATGACGACGAGATCGGGATTGGCGCAGACCATCGGCACACCCTTCGCCAACGCCCGGCGCAGCAGTGGCGCGTAATCCTCGACCGTGTTGTCCCAACCAGCGGGTCCGGTGTTGAGGAGGAACTCCGCTGCATCGGCGCTCTCGACATAGTCGAGCCCGAGGCCTTCGCGGATTTCGAGGTCGCGGTCCGAGCCGATGTGCAGGCAGCGCCGGCCGAGCGCCGCATAGAACGGGTCGTCGCGGCGATGCAGACACTGCCAAGCCTCTTCCCCTGACGACATAACCCAATGATAGGTGCCGCCCGGCACGCCGATTTGGGCGATGCGGCGAACCACGTCGTCGGCGCGGCGCGGCGCGTTCGACAGCAGAGCGACACGCTTGCCGGCGGCAATCAGCGCACGCAGGCAGTCGACAGCGCCGGGCAGCGGCGCCACCCCGTCATGAATCACGCCCCACAAATCGAGGACGAAGCCGTCATAGTACCCCGCCACTGCGGCAATTCCGGGAATGGACAGCACGGCCATGGGGCGGCAACCTCGATGATGGCGCGATGGGGGTCAAGTCCTCGCGATCGGCCGCCCCGCCAAAGCCGCAGACGGCGCGATTTACTGACGAGATACTGACGCCTCCGCTGAGGTTTACATTATGGCGATGATCTTTACCAATATTTACGATAATTATCGGAGCATGGCGAGGTCCATTCCGTTAGAATAGGCGGAGGGCGCGGTTCGCGTCGGCAGGAGAGATCATGAAGACGGATCTGCTTATCGGCCCGCTGATCGAGCGGAGCGGCAAATTCGGCTATGACACGTTTTCGCGGAGCGAGGGGCTGCGACACTCGTTTCGCTATCCGCGAATCGAACAAGCCCGTCACGATCAACGGGCGATGATCGCCGAAGCCGAAGCCGACCCGCGCTTGTGCGTCCACGTCTGCGAGACTCTGGCGCAATTCGAGCAGTTGACGGCAGCGTCCGGCAATGGCGAGCCAATTCCGGAGACGCCGGCGATCGAACGCGCTGTAGGCGGATAAAAAGCCGATTGGGGGGTCGGCCGCTGACAAGATGACCGGGTGGTGCCGAGGGCTAGGGCCGAGTGCCGAGGGCTAGGGCCGATAGGCGGCGCGCTGGCTCACGCATTGCCGGCATGGATCAATCGCGCAGCGGCAGACTCAGCGGCGAAATCTGCTCGGCGCTGCGGCCACGGTAATCGCGCAGCGGCGCCGTTTCCAGCATGCGGCGCTGCGGCGAGGCGCCGGCCGGCTCCGGCCTGGTCCAAGGTCATAACCTTACCGTCGGCCACGCCCTGACGGCCGTCGATAAAGACGTCGCACACCGCGCGGTCGGCGGCGTGATAGATGAACGAGCGCAGCGGATCGCGCGCCGGCACCATTTGCGGCACGTTGAGGTCGACCACCATGACATAGGCCTTTTTGCCGGGCGCCAAGCGGCCGAGATCGTCGCGCAGCAGCGCCGTGGTGCCGCCGACCGTCGCCGCGTGAAACAGGTCGGCCGTCGTCATCCCCTCGATGTCGCGCGCCGCGATCCGGGCGAGGATCGCCGCCTTTCGCATTTCCTCGACCAGATTGTGCGGGCCCGTGTCGGTGCCGAGCCCGATCGTCACCCCGGCGCGCAGATACTCGCCGAAATTCTCCAGGATCTGACTATGGCGGGCGAATGGTGTGGGGCAATGCGCGACCGACGAGCCGGTCTCGGCGATCAGCGCGAGGTCGGTCCAGGTCCACCACCGAACCCACGAATAGGTGTGGAGAAAGAGGCATGACCGAGGGATGGAGCGCTGCTCCAGCTGCTCAGCACGCAACTACCCAGCCCAAAAAGGCAATCGTTCCCACCCAGTAAATCGCAAACAGCGGCGCGCGCGTGTAGGCGAGGATCGACACCAGCCAACCCAACCAGACAAAGGCGAGGACAAAGGCCATAGAACCCCAAATCGGCGTTGACAGCCACAGCACCGTCGGGGGGCCAATCCACAGCACGACCGCCACGACGC
>JBAUYI010000065.1:0-16289 GCA_049584715.1 Xanthobacteraceae bacterium | reverse complement strand
CCGCAGGCCTCGGCCGCCCGGCCGAAATGTTGTTCGCGCGCCAGCGCCAGCAGGAATTCGAGCTTGTCGATCACAGTCTATCGCTCCCCAAGGACACCGTGACGCGGCGTGCGCGATTTGCGAAATTTGGAAATATCCGGCCTAGATGCCTATCTTGACGTGCAGGCAGATGATAGAGAATTCCGAGGATAGTCAATATATCAATAGAAAATTTCTATTGAGCAATCCGCAAATCGCGCTTGTTGTGCAGCATTCCGGTGCGGTTTTTGCGTTTCGCGAGGAAATATGACCGTTAGCGAGCAGCCGCCGACCTCATCGCCCGCCCAGCGCGGGGGTGCCGGCCGGCGCCGACCGCCACGCACGCCGAAGGGCCGTCAGGTCGATCCGCGGGCGCTCGAAGAGGTGCTGGCGCTATTGACCGACCGGCCGCGGCGGCGCGATCTGTTGATCGAGCATTTGCATCTTATCCAGGACCATTACGGCCATCTGTCCGCCGCCCATCTCGCCGCCCTGGCGCAGGAGATGAAGCTCGCGCTCACCGAAGTCTATGAGGTCGCGACCTTCTACGCCCACTTCGACGTGGTGAAGGAAGGCCAGACGCCGCCGCCGCCGGTCACCGTGCGGGTGTGCGATTCGCTGTCATGTGCGCTTGCCGGCTCCGAGCACCTCTTGGCGGCACTGCCGAAGAAACTCGGGCCGGGCGTGCGGGTGGTTCGCGCGCCTTGCATGGGAGCATGCGATCGCGCGCCGGCCTGTGCGGTCGGCCATGTCCAGGTGCTCAATGCCGATATGGCGAAAGTCGCGGCCGCCGCGGCGAAGCCCGCGCATGCGCACGCCTATCCAACGCCCACGGCGTTCGACGCTTATGTGGGCGGGGGCGGCTATGGGTTGCTGAAAGCCTGCATGGGCGGCGCGCGCACGCGCGACGACATCATCAAGGCGGTCAGCGATGCCGGCCTGCGCGGCCTCGGCGGGGCCGGCTTTCCCACCGGACGCAAATGGTCATTGGTGCGCGCCGAGCCGGCACCGCGCCTGTTCGCGGTCAATTGCGACGAAGGCGAGCCCGGCACGTTCAAGGACCGCTATTATCTTGAACAAGACCCGCACCGCTTCATCGAAGGCATGCTGATCGCGGCGTGGATCGTCGAGGCCGCCGACACTTACCTCTATGTCCGCGATGAATACCCCGAAGTGATCCTGCTTCTTGTCGAAGAGATTGCCAAGGTCGAGGCCGCCGGTCTTGCAAGCCATACCAAGATCCACCTGCGCCGCGGCGCCGGCGCTTACATCTGCGGCGAAGAATCGGCGATGATCGAATCGATCGAGGGCAAGCGCGGCCTGCCGCGCCATCGGCCGCCCTATGTCGCGCAAGTCGGCCTGTTCGGCCGGCCGACGCTCGAACAGAACGTCGAGACGCTGTTCTGGGTGCGCGACATCGTCGAGAAGGGCGCCGATTGGTTCACTTCGCAAGGCCGCCACGACCGCAAAGGCTTTCGCAGTTTCTCGGTGTCGGGTCGCGTCAAGAATCCGGGCGTCAAACTGGCGCCGGCCGGCGTCACCGCGCGCGAACTGATCGACGAATTTTGCGGCGGCATGGCCGACGGCCACACGTTCAAGGGCTATCTGCCGGGCGGCGCCTCGGGCGGCATCCTGCCGGCGTCCATGGCCGACATCCCCCTCGACTTCGGCACCTTGGAGAAATACGGCTGCTTCGTTGGGTCGCATGCGGTTGTCATCCTGTCCG
This sequence comes from Xanthobacteraceae bacterium, assembly GCA_049584715.1. GTDB lineage: Bacteria > Pseudomonadota > Alphaproteobacteria > Rhizobiales > Xanthobacteraceae > BOG-931. The sequence goes on along the minus strand of JBAUYI010000065.1, from coordinate 14,545 downwards.
ACAAGGACGACATGAAAGCGGTGGCGCTCAACCTCATCAAATTCTTCGAGGACGAGAGCTGCGGCCAATGCACACCGTGCCGCGTCGGCACCGAGAAGGCTGCCCACCTGATGGCCAATGGGCCGTGGGACCCGGCCCTGTTGGATGAGCTTTCCGCGCTGATGCGCGACGCCTCGATCTGCGGGCTCGGCCAGGCCGCGCCGAATCCGTTGCTTTCTGTGCTAAAATACTTTCCCGAAGAACTGACCAAGCCGCTGGGACGTTGGTGATTTTTTACCCTCCCCCTCGTGGGGGGGGGTAAGGGTGGGGAAGTAGGAGCCTGCGCAAATGCCGCGAACAAATATCGAGCCAGGAATACGCGGCCGCGCCCAGGCGTTGCGACGCAAGCCGACGGATGCCGAACGAAAAATGTGGTGGCTTTTGCGCAGTATGAAACCTCTCGGCATGCATTTTCGCAGGCAGGCGCCGATCGGACGCTATATTGCCGACTTCGCTTGGCACTCGGGAAAGATCGTCATCGAGCTCGACGGATCGCAGCATGCGGACGTGCGTAAAGAATATGATTTACGCCGCACCGCATGGCTGCAATCGCAGGGTTATTGTGTCCTGCGCTTCTGGAATAACGATGTGCTGAAGTCGCCGCAGAGTGTTGGCGAAGCTATATTGGCAGCAGTGCACGACCGAAGTCGCGTAGCACCCGAAGACCCCACCCCTACCCCTCCCCACAAGGGGGAGGGGTTTATGCCGGCGCAAGCCCAAGGTTGATAATATGACCAACGCGAACGGACAAAAACCAGTCGGTTACGGCCACGACAACAAGGGCGCCGCGGGCGGTACGGATTATGGGCAAGGCAAGCCGGGCGTAGCGCATACCGCTCCGGTCGATAAGGTTGCCGGCAAGGGTGAAGGTGAAAGAGCGAAAGCCTTCACCATCGACGACCGCGAAGTCGATATCCGCCCCGGCGAGACCATCTTCAATGCCGCGCTCCGGCTCGGCATTGAGCTGCCGCATCTATGCTATTCGCCGAAACCCGGATACCGGCCCGACGGCAATTGCCGGGTCTGCATGGTCGAGATCGAAGGCGAGCGGGTGCTGGCGGCAAGCTGCATTCGCACGCCTGCGCCCGGCATGAAGGTCAAGACCGCCACCGACCGCGCCAAGACCGCGCGCAAGATGGTGGCGGAGCTGCTTTTGACCGACCAGCCGGCGCGCGAGATCGCCCACGATCCGGATTCCGAGTTCTGGAAAGTCGCGACCCGCATGGAGCTCAAGGAGGGCCGCTTCCCGCGCCGCGATACACCCGCGCCGGACCGCAGCCACGTCGCCATGGCGGTCAATCTCGACGCCTGCATCCAGTGCAATCTCTGCGTCCGCGCCTGCCGCGAAGTGCAGGTCAACGACGTCATTGGCATGGCCGGCCGCGGCTTTGGCGAAAAGATCGTGTTCGACTTCGACGATCCGATGGGCAACTCGACTTGCGTGGCCTGCGGCGAATGCGTGCAGGCGTGCCCGACCGGCGCGCTGATGCCGGCGACCATGGTGGACGACAACAACGTCTATAAGGGCAAGCCCGACCGCACGGTCGACAGCGTCTGCCCCTATTGCGGCGTCGGTTGCCAGCTCACCTATCAGATCAAGGACGACAAGATCGTCGCCGTCACCGGCAAGAACGGCCCGGCCAACCAGAACCGGCTCTGCGTCAAAGGCCGCTTCGGCTTCGACTACGTGCACAGTCCGCAGCGGCTGCTCAAACCGATGATCCGCAAGGACGGCGTGGCGAAAGTGCCGCATGAGGACATCGACCCGTCCAATCCGTGGACGCATTTCCGCGAGGCGACCTGGGACGAGGCGCTCGATCGCGCGGCATCGGGCTTGAAGAAAATCCGCGACCGCGACGGGCCGCGGGCGCTGGCCGGCTTCGGCTCGGCCAAGGGTTCGAACGAGGAAGCCTATCTGTTCCAGAAACTGGTGCGTACCGGTTTCGGCACCAACAATGTCGATCACTGCACCCGGCTGTGCCACGCCTCCTCGGTGGCGGCGCTGCTCGAAGGCGTCGGCTCGGCGGCGGTGACCGCGACCTTCAACGAGTGCAAGAATTCCGACGTCATTATCGTCATCGGCGCCAATCCGACGGAAAACCATCCGGTCGCCGCCACGTTCTTCAAGCAGGCGGCCAAGCGCGGCGCCAAACTCGTCGTCATGGATCCGCGCGGGCAGGCCTTGAAGCGCCATGCCTGGCGCATGATGCAGTTCAACAACGGCGCCGACGTGGCCATGCTCAACGCCATGCTCAATGTCATCGTCGCCGAAAAACTCTACGACCAGCAATATATCCAGACCTATGTCGAAGGTTTCGACGCCTGGAAGGAAAACATCAAGGATTTCACGCCGGAGGAAATGGCGCCGATCTGCGGCATTCCCGCCGACACACTGCGCGAGGTGGCGCGCACCTATGCGCGCGCCGAAAGCGCCATCATCTTCTGGGGCATGGGCGTGTCGCAGCACACCCACGGCACCGACAATGCGCGCTGTCTGATCGCGCTGTCGCTGATCACCGGTCAGATCGGCCGGCCCGGCACCGGGCTGCATCCGCTGCGCGGCCAAAATAACGTCCAGGGCGCTTCCGATGCCGGCCTCATTCCGATGTTCTTCCCCGATTACAGGTCGGTCGAGAACCCGGACATCCGGGCGGAATACGAGAAGGCCTGGGGCGTCAAGCTCGATCCCAAGCGCGGCAAGACCGTGGTCGAGATCATGGACGCGGTTCACGCCGATGAGATCAAGGGCATGTATATCGAGGGCGAGAATCCGGCGATGTCGGATCCCGACCTCAACCATGCGCGCCAGGCGCTGGCGCATCTCGAGCACCTGGTGGTGCAGGATCTCTTTCTCACCGAGACCGCGATGTATGCCGACGTGGTGCTGCCGGCCTCCGGCTGGCCGGAGAAGGACGGCACCGTCACCAACACCAACCGCCAAGTGCAGATGGGACGCCAGGCGCTGCCGCTGCCCGGCGATACCCGCCACGATCTGTGGATCATCCAGGAGATCGCCAACCGCATGGGCTGCGGCTGGACCTACAAGCATGTCAGCGAGGTCTTCACCGAGATGGCGTCGATGATGCCGGCGCTCGCCAATATTTCCTGGGAACGCGTCGACCGCGAATACGCCGTCACTTATCCCGTCGATGGGCCCGACGTGCCGGGCCGCGACGTGGTGTTCGACCAGGGTTTCCCGCGCCCGGGCGGCTTCGCCAAGCTCGTCGCCACCAAGCTGCAGCCGCCCGACGAAGTGCCGGACGAAAACTATCCGTTCATTCTCACCACCGGACGACAGCTCGAACATTGGCACACCGGCGCCATGACACGCCGCGCCACCACGCTCGATGCGCTGGAGCCGTCGGCGGTGGCTTCGGTGTCGCGCGGCACGCTGGCCAAGCTCGGCATCGCGCCGGGCGACATGATCCGCGTCACCACCCGCCGCGGCGTTGTCGAGCTCAATTCGCGCCAGGACGACGGCATTCCCGAGGGCGTGGTGTTCATTCCCTTCGCCTATGTGGAGGCGGCGGCGAACCTGCTCACCAATCCAAAACTCGATCCGTTCGGAAAAATTCCCGAATTCAAGTTCTGCGCGGCGAAGGTCGAGGCGGTCGACCCGGCGACGCGGGTGGCGGCGGAGTAGAGCCTGAACGAAAGCGGCGCGACCGCGATGGACGACGTCGATCCGCGCAAGGAGATCGAGCGCCTTGAGGCGCAGATCGAAGTTCTCGCTGCCAGAATTGAGAACTGCCGCAAATTCATTCTGGCGGGGCGGATAGCCGCGGCCGTTGGCGGCGTCCTGCTGGTCGCGCTCTTGCTCGGCGTGATCCGGTTCGATCTGCAGCTGATGATGCTCGCCATGGCCGCTTTGCTCGGCGGCATCGTGGTTTGGGGCTCGAACGGCTCGACGGCGAAGGAAGCCGAAACTGAATTGGCCGCGGCCGAGGCGAACCGCAGGGCGCTGATCGGGTTGATCGACCTGCGCGTGGTCGCCGAACGGCCCACGCTGCATTGATCGATGCTGATCTCTGATTCGTCATGCCCGGCCATAGCCGTTCGAAGAACGGCGTCGCTTCGCTCGCCTATGTTGCCGGGCATCCACGTCTTTGCATAATAAAGGAAGGCGGGGATGGCCGGGACAAGCCCGGCCATGACGGATCGCAATAGTTTTTGGAGGAAATCGCCATGGCCTCATCGCATGTGTTCGCCGGCGTCGGCGGGTATTACGGCGGCAATCAAGGCAACCTCGCCGGCGTGTTTCGCCGCGACACTGAAGGAGCGGACTGGCAGCACGTTCTGACCGAGCCCGAGGCCTATACGGTGTTCGTGCATCCGCGCGATCCGAGCCTGGTTCTTGCCGGCACCAAGGACGGCATTTATCGCTCGACCGATCGCGGCGCGTCGTTCAAGCGCGCCAATTTTCCCGACAGCGGCGTGCAGGTCTGGTCGTTCTTGCCGGACCCCGCCGATCCGAAGCGCATGCTGGCCGGCGGCTCGCCGGCTTCGATCTATCGCAGCACCGACGCGGGCGAGAGCTGGACGCGGCAAGCCGATCCAAAACTGCCGGATCGCGGCAAGGCGCCGTTCGCGGTCCGGGTGATGCGCTTTGCGCGCCACCCGCGCCGGCCCGACGAAATCTACGCCGCGCTCGAAGTCGGCGGCGTGATGCGCTCGACCGACGGCGGCGAAAGCTGGAGCGATTGCAGCGAGCACCTGATCCGCCTGTCGGTCGAGGAGCCGCGATTGCGCAGCAAGATCGTCAGCGACACCGAGGCCGAAGGCATGCTCGACGGTCACGCCATCTGCATGAGCTCAGCCGATCCCGACGCCGTCGTGCTGGCCGTGCGCATGGGCCTGTTCCGGAGCCAAGACCAGGGCAAAACCTGGGAGGATTTGCGGGTCGACCGCTTCTCGCCGTTCACCTACGGCCGCGACATCAAGGTGTCGCCGCAGGAGCCCAGCACGCTTTATGCCTGCCTGAGCGTCGCGGCATCATCCAAGGACGGCGCGCTCTACCGCAGCCAGGATATCGGCCGCACCTGGCAGCGCTTCGACAAGGTGCAGCCGCACGGCACCTTGATGTCGGTGAGCCTGCACCACGCCGATCCCAAGCAGGTCTACATCGCCGCGCGCTACGGCGAAGTGTTCGGCACGGCAGACGGCGGCGAGAGCTGGCGCGAAACGCCGCTGCCGTCCGGCGTGCAACATATCTACGCGCTGGCGTGCGGGTAAGTAACCGCGTGGGCACGCATGGTCATAGCGCCTGGAAGAATCTGAACGAGGTTCGAGAAAATCCGAGCCTCTGGTAGAAGCGGTGCGCGTCAACACGCCGCTCACTGCTGGTGAGCTCAATTCCCGCACAATGATGCCGGCGTGCGAAATCGGTAACTGCCGCGAGCAGCTTCTCGCCAACACCGCGGCCTCGATGAGGCGGCAAGACGACAAGAGCCGTCACTCTGCAAATAGTCGAGCCATCTGGAAAATAGGGGACCAGCTCGGCATTGATCAGGCCGATGACATCGCCTGCTGACTGCGCGACGAGACAGCAATTGGCGTCGCTGTGCAGCGCATGATCCAGCCGTTCCTGGACATCCGCCTCCGTCGAGGGGTAACCGAGCTCGGTTAGCAGCAATGCCACATGCTTCGCATCGGTCATTGTTGCAGGCCTGAGCGTGATCGTCATCGTGCTTGTCACGCTGCAATCCGGTTCTTCACGGGACAAAATGTATAGCACGATAATTCCCGCCCACGGCACCGGATCAACGGATTAAGCGCCGCATGGGGGGCCGATGAGCTTTGGCGGATGTCGGGACGGAACCGTGCTTCAGCTCCAGTCTTCATGCCACCCTACGATTTATCTCTGAAATACGGCTCGACCGTGCCGCTGAGCTTGATGGTCAACGGATTGCCGAAACGGTCCTTGCCCTTGCCGGCCTCGACGCGGATCCAGCCTTCGCTGACGCAATATTCGGCGACGTTGGTTTTCTCGACGCCCTTGAAGCGCACGCCGATGTCGCGCTCGAGGATCTCGGCGTTGTAGTAAGGGCTGCTTGGGTCGGTCGAAAGGCGGTCGGGCAGGGTGTCGGTCATGGCATCATGCTATCACGGTTTTGCAAGGGGGCGCGCCGCGCGTGAACATCCGGGTTGCAACGATCGTCATCGGCCTTCTGGATGCCGCGGGTTGCGCTATCGTCGCTATAGGTTCCTATACTTCAGGTTCGGACCCGGCAACGATCGGCTTCGACTACGCCGCGGGCGTGATCGTCACTGCATTGTTCATCGTCACTGGCCTGCCCGCGCTCATCATGGCCTATCTCCGGCGCGCGCCGCGAACGGCGCTGGCCTTGGCATTGGCCTTCCCGGCGATATTCGTTCTGCTGTTTATTGCCGCGGTCATCATATTCGAGATGCTGCCGTAGCGTCGCGGGTTGCTGGGCCGTCTCAATCAATCGACATGCCGGCGGCGCGGAGCGGCGCGCCGTTTTTCTCGATCTCGGGCACGACGATGCTTTGCAGATAGGCGGTCGAGCGATGCTCGGGCGGCACCACGAAAGTGCCGGTGGCGACCAGCGCATCCTGCACCGACGGCGTATCCATCGCCGCGGCGGTGACATCGTGCAGTTTCTTGATGATCGCGTCGGGCGTGCCTTTGGGAAAAAAGAAGGCGAACCAGGTCGAGGCGTCGAAATCCTTCATGCCCTGCTCGTAGGCGGTCGGCAGGCTCGGCAGCGACGGCAGCCGCTCGCGGCGGAATACGGCGATGCCCTTGACCAGGTTGCTCTGGATCGGCGGCACCGCGGTCGGACTCAAGGTCATGAAATAATCGTACTGGCCGCCGATCAGGTCCTGCAAAGCCGGGCCGCCGCCGCGATAGGGAATGTCCTGGACTTTGACGCCGATCGCCTGATTGAACAGCGCGCAATCGACGTAGCCGGTGGAGCCGATGCCGGCCGAGCCGGTGCGCATGGTCGCCTGGTTCTTTTTGACGTAGGCGATGAAGTCGGCCAAGCCGTCGACCGGCAGATCGTGGCGCGCGATCATCGCCATCGGCTGGTCGGCCACCAGGATGACCGGCGCAAGGTCTTCCTTGAGGTCGTAAAGCGGATGCTTGTAGAGCGTCTGATTGATGGCGTCGGCGCGGCTGCCGAGCACGAATTCGTAGCCGTCCGCCGTCGCCTTGGCGACCTTGTTCGAGCCGATCATGCCGCCGGCGCCGCCGACATTGTCGATGATCACCTGCTGGCCGAGGATTTCGGACAGGCGGCGGCCGATGATCCGCCCGAGCACGTCGGTGCCGCCGCCGGGCGCAAACGGCACCACCATGGTCACCGGCCGCGTCGGCCAGTCTTGCGCGGCGGCCGGGCTAGTGGCGCCGCAGAGGGCGAGGAGGCCGGCGGCGGCAAGGACGAACAGACGGGTCATTGTCTTCCTCGCGACATTCTCATTTGGAAGCCAGCTATATTCCATTCCTGCCGGATTTGCCGGGGATGAGAGACATGTAAAATGGCGCAGAAAGCGGCCTTGATCGCAGGGATAGCACTCTGTTCGCGTTGGCAATCTTGTCAAGGACGGCGCGAAGCGCCGCCGCCTCTGGCGGTCTTCGATCCTTGACAAGATTGCCAACACGAACAACCGGCATCCATGCGATCAAGGCCGCCATCCGATCGGTCTTAGATTTATTGATCCGGACAAGATTTTGATTTGGTGGTTCGATCCAGGCTACAATTGCACGACGAACACGGAGAAGCGTGGCTGTGACAGAGGCTGAGCACGCGCGGCGAACTCCCTCTCCCCAGCGGGGAGAGGGTTGGGGTGAGGGGGCTCCGGCCTCCGGGGGAGATGCGCCCGCCCGCCACGACTGGACCCGCGCCGAGGTGCGCGCGCTGTTCGACCTGCCGTTCCCGGAGCTGATGTTTCGCGCGCAAAGCGTGCACCGCGCCCATTTCGAACCCGGCGAAGTGCAGATTTCGACGCTATTGTCGATCAAGACCGGCGGCTGCCCGGAAGACTGCGCCTATTGTCCGCAGAGCGCGAGCTACGACACCGGCGTGCGCGCGGAAAAGCTGATGGCGCTCGACTCTGTGCTTGCCGAAGCGCGCGCGGCGAAAGCCGGCGGCGCCAGCCGCTTCTGCATGGGTGCGGCGTGGCGCGAGCCGAAGGATCGCGATCTCGATGCGGTCTGCGCCATGGTCGAGGGCGTCAAGGCGCTCGGGCTGGAGACCTGCGCCACGCTCGGCATGCTCACCGCCGGCCAGGCGCAACGGCTGAAAGACTCCGGCCTCGATTTCTACAATCACAACCTCGACACCTCGCCGGAGTTCTACGAAAAGATCATCACCACGCGCACCTACCGGGACCGCCTGGAAACCCTCGACCGCGTCCGCGACGCCGGCATCCACGTCTGCTGCGGCGGCATCGTCGGCATGGGCGAGACCCGCGAAGATCGCGTCGGCATGATCGCGACCTTGGCGAGCCTGCCGGCGCATCCGGAATCGGTGCCGATCAACATGCTGGTGCGCGTCGCCGGCACGCCGCTCGCCGCTGAGCCCGCGCTCGAGCCGCTCGAATTCGTCCGCACCGTCGCCGTCGCCCGCATCACCATGCCGCGCGCCATGGTTCGCCTCTCGGCCGGCCGCGAGGACATGAGCGAGGAGACCCAGGCGCTATGTTTTTTGGCCGGCGCCAACTCGATTTTCTACGGGCCGAAACTCCTCACCACGCCGAATCCCGGGCGCGATCAGGATAGGGAACTGTTGGAGCGGCTGGGTTTGTCACCGATGGAACCGCAAGGCTGACGTAAGCTATCGGTTGACATTCGTCAGCAATTTGCTTACATTGGCGAATTGTGATCGGGAGCTTCAAAAGCAAGAGTCTCGCCGAACTTTGGCAGAAGGGGCGGACCGCGAAGATCGACGCCAAGATGCATGCGCGCATCTTACGTCGCCTGGACCGTTTGGATGTCGCTGCGCAGCCGGAAGAGATGAACGTGCCCGGCTTTGATTTCCATCCGTTGCGAGGCTTCAAGCCGACGCGCTACTCGGTCCATGTGAATGGGCCATGGTGCATCACGTTCGAATTCGAAGATGGCGACGCCTGCCGTATCGACTTCGAGCAATATCACTGAGGAGACAATCATGGCTCATGTCGTCAAGCGTAATCCGAATCGCTGCCCGACTCATCCTGGCGCTTTGCTGCGAGAGGACGTGATTCCGGCGACGGGGCGGACCAAGGCCGAGATCGCGCAGCTTCTCGGCATTTCCCGCCAGCACCTCTACGACATCTTGCGCGAGCGCAAGCCGGTGTCTCCGGCGGTTGCGGTTCGGCTCGGCAAGTTGTTCGGCGATGGCGCCGGAGTTTGGGTGCGCATGCAGGCCGCTTACGATACGTGGCATGCGGAGCGTAAAGAGGATGTCAGCAAGATTCCGACGCTGCGCGCTAACGCCGCGTGAGGCCGGCGTCTACACCCCCGCCGCCCCGCCATCCGCCCGCGGATCGTGTGCGCCTTCCAAGGTGCCGTCTTTGTGTAGCACCACGGCACCGGCATGGCCCATGACGTCGGAGTAGGACTCGTCCAAAACTTCGACCTCGTGGCCTGCGTTGCCCAGCATCTCGATCAGATTTCCGTCAAACCGCGGCTCAAGGCGCAGCGCCGTGCGTGCCGCGCCCCAGGTACGGCCGAGCACCCAGCGTGGGCGGTCGATGGCGTCGGCGAGCGGTTCGCGGAATGTCACGTACCGGGTGAACAGCGCGCTCTGCGTCTGCGGTTGGCCGTCGCCGCCCATGCAGCCGTAGGCCATGATGCGGCCGTCCTTGAGCACGGCGAGGGCCGGGTTGAGGGTGTGGATCGGCAGCCGGCCGGGCATCAGCGGATTGAGCGCGGCGCTTTGCAAAGAAAAACTCGCGCCGCGGTTTTGCATCAGCACGCCGGTCGCCGGCAGCACGCAGCCCGAGCCGAATTCCCAATAGAGCGATTGGATGTATGACACGACGACGCCCGACGCGTCGGCCGCGCCCATCCAGATCGTGTCGCCTTCGCCTGAGGCAAGCGGCCAGCGCGCCGCCTTGCGGCGGTCGATCTTCATCGCTTCGCCGGCGATAAAGCCCGGCTCGAGATAGCGGTCGAGTGGGTGCGCGAGGAAGGCCGGATCGGTGACGGCGCGATCGCGGACGCGGATCGCGCGCTTGGTCGCCTCGACCAGGCCGTGGATGTGATCAAAACCTTCGGCCTCGGTCACGCCCAAGCGGTCGAACAACGCGAGGATCATCAGCGAGGCGATGCCTTGGGTTGGTGCACCGGTGTTGTAGACCGTGCCGCTGGAGAGATCGGCGCGCAGCGGCTCGGCGATCTTGGCCTGGAAGCGCTTCAAATCCTCGCGCGTGACCGGGCTGCCAATGCGTTCGAGATCGGCGGCGATCTCGCGCCCGATATCGCCGCGGTAGAAATCGTCGAGGCCGGCATGGGCGAGCTGTTCGAAGGTTGCGGCCAGCGCCTGCTGCTTCAGCGTGGCACCGACCGCGGGCACCTCGCCGTCGACCAGGAACGTTGCGGCAAAGCCCGGAACATCCTTGAGCTCGGCCAGATGGTTTTGCGTGAGCTGATTTTGGCTGCGCGTGACCCGATAGCCGTCGCGGGCGTGGCCCGTGGCGTTGTTCATCAACACATCGAGCGGCAGCTTGCCGCCATTGGCCTTCGCCGCCTGCAGCGCCAGCATCCAGCCGCCGATCGCGCCCGGCACGGTGAGCGCGGCGAGCGGGCCGCGCGGCGGCATGGTCTCGTCGTCGCGATAAAGCTCCGGCCGCGCGTCACGGCCCGCCGGACCGGGCGCCATGATGGCGCGTACGCGGCCGGACCGCTCACGGATCAGCCAAAAACCGTCGCCGCCGAGGTGGTTCATGTGCGGGTAGACGGCCGCGATGGTCGCCGCCATGGCCACCATGGCTTCGACCGCGTTGCCGCCTTCGGCGAGGATGGCGCGGCCGGCTTCGACGGCGGCGGCGTGCGGCGCGCAGACGACGCCGCGGCGATGGCCGGCGCTGTGCAGGTCGGTCATCCTCAGGCCGTGACAGGTTCGGTGAACCCGCGCTTTTTTAGCAACGCTTCGGCACTCGGCAACCGGCCGCGAAACGCCTTGTAGGCTTCCGCGGGATCCTGCCTGCCGCCGGCCGAGTAAATCGCTTCATGCAGCCGTTTGGCGGTGTCGGCATGGAATATGTCGCCGGCCTCCTCGAAAGCCGCGAACGCATCGGCGTCGAGCACTTCCGACCACATGTAGCTGTAATACGCCGCCGCGTAGCCGCCGCCGGAGAAGACGTGGCCGAAGTGCGGCGGACGGTGGCGCATCACGATCTCGTCGGGCATGCCGATGCGCGCCAGGGATTTTTTCTCGAACGCATCGGCGTCGATCGCCTCGGCCCCCGGCAGCGAATGGAAATCGAGATCGACCAGGGCGGAGGCGACATACTCCACCGTGGCAAAGCCCATGTTGAAATTGCGCGCGGCGAGCAGCCGCTGCAGCAATTCTTCCGGCATCGGCTCGCCGGTTTCGTAGTGCAGCGCGAAGCGCCGCAGCACGTCGGGCTGCTCCAGCCAGTGCTCGTAGAGCTGCGACGGCAGCTCGACGAAATCGGTGGCGACGCCGGTGCCGGAAATCCGCGGATAGGTGACGTCGGAAAGCAGGCCGTGCAGCGCATGGCCGAATTCGTGGAATAGGGTGCGCGCGTCGTCGAAGCTCAGCAGCGTCGGCTCGCCGTCCGGTGCTTTGACGAAGTTGCAGACATTGATGATATGGGGGCGAACGTCGCCGGCAAGCTTCTCCTGATCGCGCAGCGAGGTCATCCAGGCGCCGCTGCGCTTCGACGGCCGTGCGAAATAGTCGCCGAAGAACAGGCCGACTTCGTTATTGTCGCGGTCGCGCACCTCCCACACCCGCACGTCGGGATGCCACACCGGCACGTCCGGGCGCGGTGTGAAGGTCAGCCCGAACAGCCGCTGCGCCGTATAGAACGCCGCCTCGATCATGCGATCGAGATTGAGATATGGCTTGATGGTCATCTCGTCGAAATCGCACAATCGCTGGCGGAGCTTCTCTGCGTAATAGCGCCAGTCCCAGGCGGCGAGCTTGAAGTTGCCGCCGTCTTCGGCCACGAGTCCCTGCATGGCGTCGCGGTCGGCCAGCGCCTTTTGCCGCGCCCGCGCCCATACCGTGTCGAGCAGCTCGCGCACCGCGGCCGGCGTCTTCGCCATGGCGTCGTCGAGCCGGTAGTGGGCGAAATCGGGGAATCCGAGCAACCGGGCGCGCTCGGCGCGCAGCCGCACCATCTCGGCGATGTTCGCCTTGTTGTCGGTCGCGCCGCCATTGTCGCCGCGCATGGCGAAGGCGCGGAAGATCTTTTCGCGCAGGTCGCGGCGCTTTGAGAATTGCAGGAACGGCTCGACGCTGGAGCGCGACAGCGTGATCACGTGGCCGTCGAGCTTGCGCTCCTGCGCTTCGGATTTCATCGCCTCGCGCATGAAGTCGGGCAGGCCGGCGAGCTCGGCTTCGCCTGCGACGGAGAGCGTGAAAGCCTGCTCGTCGGCGAGCACGTTCTGGCTGAACGTGGTGCCCAAAGTGGCAAGCCGTTCGGTGATTTCGGCAAGCCGCTTCTTCGCAGGATCATCGAGGCCGGCGCCGGCGCGGCGGAAGCCGGTGTGGTAGCGCTCCAGCACGCGCTTTTGCTCGGCATCGAGGCCGAGCTTGTCGATGCCGCGCATCAGCGCATCGACTCTGCCGAACAATGCCGCGTTGGTGTTGATCTTGTTCCAATGCCGCGCCATCTGCGGCGAAATCTCGCGCTCGATCTCGAGCAGCGCGTCGTTGGAATGGGCGCCGGTCAGAAGATGGAACACGTCACCGACGCGCGCCAGCGACCGCCCGGCGAGCTCCAGCGCGGCGATCGTATTGTCGAAGCTCGGCGGCGCCGGATCAGCCGTAATGGCCGCGATCTCGGCCTCATGGTCGGCGAGCGCGCGGGCATAGGCCTCCCGGAAATGCTCCGGCTTGATGCGGTCGAACGGCGGCACCTCGTCGGGGGTGGTCCAATCCGCCAGCAGCGGATTGTCGGGCGCTTTGGGGGCTGCCGGAGTGGCAAGGCTGGTCATCGGGTACCCTTATTCCTTGGCTAGGCGGGCATGATATATGTCACCGCAAGCGTAGGACCAAAGCCGTCAAGGAGCGCCCAAAATGCCCCGTCACGCCCATTACCTGCCCCATGGCGTCATTCCGGCGGTGCTGCTGCCGTTCACCGACGACCTCGCCATCGACGAGAAGGGTTTTCGCAAGCATTTGCGCGACGTCGCCGCGACCGACGGCATTTCGGCGATCACCATCAATGCCCATTCCACCGAGGTGGCGTCTTGTACCTTTGAGGAACAGCGCCGGGTGCTCGCCATCACCCAGGACGAGATCGGCGCCAAGCTGCCGATCGTCAACGGCATCTGGGCCGACGGCAGCCTCGAGGCCGCGCGCATTGCCCGCATGGCGGAGGAGGGCGGCGCCTCGGCGCTTCTGGTCTTCCCGCCGGCGCCGTTCACCCTGCAGCAATCGCCGGCCATGGCGGTCGAGCATTTCAAGCGCATCGCCGATGCATCGAGCCTGCCGATCATCGCCTTCCAGTATCCGCTGGCGACCGGCCAGGGCTATCCGCGCGACACGCTGTTGAAGATGGTCGAGGCGGTGCCGACGCTGCGCGCCATCAAGGACTGGTCCGGCAATGTGCCGCAGCACGAGATGCATATCCGCGAGCTGCAAAACCTGCCGCGGCCGGTCAACGTGCTCACCACCCACAGCGCCTGGCTGCTCAGCTCGCTGGTGCTCGGCTGCAACGGCTTGCTGTCGGGCTCGGGCAGCGTCATCCCCGACCTGCAGGCGGCCCTGTTCAAGGCGATCCAGAACAACGACCTCGCCGAAGCGCGCCGCATCAACGACCGCATCTATCCGCTCGCCCGGGTCTTCTATGCCGACCCCTGGGTCGACATGCACAACCGCATGAAGGAGGCCCTGGTGCTGCTCGGCCGGCTGCCCCGCGCCGTGGTGCGGCCACCGCTGGTAAAACTCGGCCGCGCCGAGATCGACCGCATCCGGTCGGCTTTGGTCGAGGCCGGTCTGTTGTCACAAAAAGCCGCGCGCGACGCGGCTTAGTACTTAGCCCTCTCCCGCAAGGGGAGAGGACAACGTCAGGCGCCTTGATCCCGCCATCGCTTTCGGAGTAACTGCCGGCCCATGGACCAATCTGCCATCCAGCGCCCCCGGCGCATCCTCTGGCTCAACGTGCTGACCGTGATCAGCGCGGCGATCCTGATCAGCGCCGAGGTGTTCGGCGCCGCCTTCGCCGGCAGCTGGGCGATCGCCAGCCTGTTCGCGCTCGGCACGCTCGGCGCGCGCATCCTCGACGGGCTCTTCGCGCTCTGCGGTATCGCGGTGATGGTGCAGTTCGTCATCGCAGCGCGCCAGGTCGAGCCGTTCAGCGC
>JBAUYI010000064.1:0-7014 GCA_049584715.1 Xanthobacteraceae bacterium | reverse complement strand
TGGATCGGCACCATTTTCACCGAGTTTCGCGAGCTCGAATTGCGCCTGCTCATGGGCAAGCTCAGCGCGTCGCTGAGCGACAGCGTCGTTGGCAAACTGAGCGCGGCGCTACGCTCGGGGCGCTAGGCGGTTTTCCTAAATTTGCCATGTCTTCAACCTAGCCCAAGGTTGGGATTGACTAAACTATACGGTATAGTTTATATCGATCGCTAGAAGGCCTCGAAGTCGACCAAAACGTCGGCTCAGTGCAAGGCAAAACCAAATGTTCGATCCAATCTATATCCCCGTCGTCGCATTTTGCGGATCGGCTTGCGGCAGCATCGCGACGATACTGTCGAATTGGGTAACGCAGCGCCGACAAGACCGCGTGCGCAACAAATCCCGGGCCAGCTCACGGCGTGCCAAGCTCTATAAGGCATTCATTGAAGAGGCATCGAAGCTGTATGCCGACGCCCTCGTCAATGACAAATCCGAGGCTTCCAAACTGGTCAACATGTACGCGCTCATTGCGCGAATGAAGGTGATGTCCGGCGATGGCGTTATTGAAGCCGCCGAGAAAGCTGGTCACGTGATCATCCAGACCTATCTGGCACCCAACAGGACGTTCGCGGATTTGGCGGATTTGATAAAGGAAATGGACCCACTGCGAGATTTCAGTGAAGCCTGTCGACACGAATTGCAAGCGGCTCAATGGCGCTGATGAGCGTCGAAACTTTCTACTGCCGTCGCGTAAGCAATCCTGCTACTTCCAACCCGCCTCACACGCTGCCAGAAAAAATCCGACGCGCTCGCGCATGAAGGACGGCAGTTCCTTGCGCAAAACCTTCGCTTCATCACCCATCAAGGCTCGCATCAGCATGGGGAGCAGGATGAGGTCCATGAAGATTTGAGCTGTCGCGATACTTCTTTTGCCACTGAAGGGTGCCATGGATGCGCGCGAAAGCATCTGGGTGGCGTTATTTAAGAGTTGGGAGACAGCGTCGGCCCCTTGATTTCGCGCTGCATCGTGCACGCGGCGGCTCAAATCCGGAAATCTTTGCGATTCGGCGATCGTTGCACGGAACACGCCGACCGACTCGGCAACTGTTCTTTCGACCAACGCGATACCCAAGCTTGTGAGCTTGTCCTGCACCGTGCGTCCCTCGGGCGTATAGCGCTCCAATTTCGCCAATCCGTCGATGATACGTGCGACAACAGCGGCGAACAGCGCCTCCTTGCCGGCAAAATGCCCATAAATCGTTGGTTTGCTCGCAGGAGCGGCCGCTGCGATCTCGTCGATACTCGCGCTCTGAAAACCTCGTTCAAGAAAGACCCGCTCGGCGGCATCGAGGATGCGCCCTTCAACATCGCCGGCAAGGTCCCTGGGCGGCCTGCCGGGGCGGCCGGCTCGTTTTGCTTTTGCACTCTTGGCCATGGATCGATCCTTTTGTTGGGCCGCGTTATTCGAAAGTGTTAGTCGCGCTGCCCAAACTGTTCTTGACACCTTATTGGCAGCATGGCAATTAAAATATACTACACTGTATAGTTTATTTCAAGGGATGAGCCATGAGACAGCGATTTTATTGGTGCGTTGAGGTTGGCCAAAAGGCAGGCCCCGCCTTCGGAGTCGCGCTTGTGGCGGCGGCGCTGAGCGCCTGCAATGATGGCTCGGCTGCTCCGAATCGCGCCTTGTTCGTGCGCACCGAACTGGTCCAGCCGCTCGATCGACAACGTGCTGCGACCCTGACCGGCGAGGTCCAAGCCCGTTTCCGGGCCGACCTCTCCTTTCGGGTCAGCGGCCGCGTTGTCGCACGGTTCGCCGATGTCGGCGCCCACGTCGAGGCCGGTGACGTGCTGGCTCGACTCGATCCGGCCGAGCAGCAGGCCGATGTCGATGCAGCGACTGCGGCGGAGGCGGCCGCCGAAGCCCAATTGCGCGTGGCAGGCGCGACGTTCGAGCGGCAAAAGACTCTGATCGCCGAGGGCTTCACCACCCGAGTGGTGTTTGATAACGCGCAGGAGGGGTTGCGCAACGCGGAAGCTTCGCTTGAAGCGGCGAAGGCGCAGTTGGGCACAGCGAAAGACGCGCTTAGCTATACCGAATTGCGCGCCGGGGCGTCGGGCGTGATCACCGCGCGAAGCCTTGAGGCCGGCCAAGTGGTTCAAGCGGCTCAGCCGGTATTCACCCTGGCGCAGGATGGCGATCGAGACGCTGTCTTCGATGTGTACGAATCGATTTTCTTTGGTGATTACGACGCCAACCACGTCTCCCTTGCGCTCCTCTCTGACCCGAGTGTCACCGCCAACGGCTACGTGCGGGAGGTGTCGCCGGCGATCGATGCGAAGAGTGCGACGGTTCGCGTCAAGATCGCGATCCAAAATCCGCCGGCAACGATGACTCTGGGAAGCGCCGTAGCGGGCACAGCCAACCGGCAGCCAGGCGCGCAGATATCGGTCCCATGGACCGCCTTGATGGCGCTTGGGCCGAAGCCCGCGGTCTGGATCGTAGGCCCGCAGACCAAAACGGTATCACTGAGGCCGGTGACCATAGAGGGTTACGAAGCCGGTGCCGTGATCGTCAAACAAGGGCTTGAGCCCGGAGAGCGTGTCGTTGTCGACGGCGGCAAACTGCTCAGCCCTGGCCAGCTCGTGACCTTCGACGGGAGTCCATCATGACGCGCCTAATCCTGATCTCGGGCATCCTCGCACTGACCCTTGTGGTCTCGGGATGCAAACCGGAGGCAAAGGCGCCGGAGCCTGTTCGACCCGTGCTCTCGACCGTTGTCGAACCGATGCGGTCAAACAGCACGGTCGCGGTGGGCACTGTCGAACCTCGCTACAAGACCGATCTTAGCTTCCGCCTGTTGGGGCGCCTCATCGCGCGTCCCGTAAACGTCGGAGATCTGGTCGGCGAAGGCGACGTTATTGCTGCAATCGATTCCACTGCGCTCGAATTTGCGGTGCGGTCAGCCAAAGCGGAACTGGCAAAAAGCCAAGCGCAACTTGCGAATACCAGCGCAACGGAAGAGCGGCAAAGGACGCTGATTACGACCGATGCGACGACAAAAGCGACGCTGGACAACGCGGTGCAGGCCCGGGCCGGCGCCGAAGCATCCGTCGCTCGTGCGCAGGCGAACCTGACCAAGGCGTTGGAGCAACTCAGCTATGCGCAGCTGAAATCCGACTTCGCCGGCGTCGTTACAGCGGCGGGCGCGGACGTCGGACAAGTCGTGTCGCCTGGCCAGAGTGTCGTCACAGTCGCGCGTCCCGACATCAGAGAGGCTGTTGTTGATATCGGGCCGGACTTCCCAGTTCCACTGGCTGCCGGCTTGCCATTCATCGTCAGCCTGCAACTCCTCCCGGGCGTCGAGGTCGAGGGGGTAATTCGCGAGATTGCACCGCAGGCTGATCCTGTGACGCGCACGCGGCGCGTTCGAATTGCCTTGAACGATCCGCCTCAGAGCTTCCGGCTGGGAGCCACCGTCACCGCGAAGCTGAGCAGCGAACGCTCGGCTCTGCACGTGCCCACCTCCGCCGTGCTGACCAAGGACGCTGAGAGCTTCCTTTGGGTCGTCGACCTTCCCGCCAGCACGGTCTCGCTGCGCAGGGTCGCTCTTTCTCGGGACGCAACCGGCATCCAAGTGACCGGCGGTCTCGGCGCCGGAACGCGCATCGTCACCGCCGGAATCCACAGCCTCACACAGGGGCAGCAAGTCAGAATCCAAGAGGACGCGACGCCATGAAGTCATTCAACCTTTCCGACTGGGCACTCGGACATCGTTCCCTTGTCTGGTATTTCATGATCGCCTTCATGGCGGCCGGCCTGTTCTCGTACCTGCACCTGGGACGACAAGAGGACCCCGACTTCACCATCAAGACCATGGTGATCCAGGCGCAATGGCCAGGCGCATCCGCCGAGGAAATTACCCGCCAAGTCACCGAGCGCATCGAGAAGAAGCTCGAAGAGCTGGAATCGCTCGATTACACCAAAAGCGTAACCGTTGCCGGGCAAACGACGGTCTTCGTCTATCTGCGCGACAGCACCAAGGCCGGTGATGTCACCCCGACCTGGGTTCGCGTTCGCAACATGGTCGCCGACATCAAGGGCGATTTTCCCAAAGGCGTCATCGGACCGTTTTTCAATGATCGCTTCGGGGACGTGTTCGGCAACATCTACGCTTTCACCAGCGACGGCTTGAGCCAACGTCAGCTGCGCGACCGAGTCGAGGACATTCGCGGAAAAATATTGACCGTGCCGGATGTCGGTAAAGTCGACATTCTGGGCGCACAGGACGAAGTGATTTACCTGGAATTTTCGACCCGGAAAATCGCCGCACTTGGGCTCGACACCCGCTCCATCATTGCATCCTTGCAGGGGCAAAACGCCGTCGCGCCATCCGGCGTATTCGAAGCCGGGCCGGAGCGCATCAGCGTGCGCGTCAATGGCCAGTTTGCGTCCGAAGCAAGCCTGAAGGCAATCAATTTGCGGGTCAATGATCGGTTCTTTCCCTTGACCGATGTGGCAACCATCACGCGCGGCTACGCTGATCCCGCGGCGACGCTGTTTCGTTTCAACGGTCAGCCCGCCATCGCTCTCGCTATCGGCATGAAAAGCGGCGCCAATCTCCTGAAGTTCGGCGATGCGTTAAAGCAGGAAATGTCGGAAATCATCGCAGATCTGCCGATCGGCGTAGGCGTGCATTTGGTCGCGGATCAGCCGTTAGTGGTCGAGCACGCGGTATCGGGGTTCACCGAAGCGCTGTTCGAAGCCGTAGCCATTGTTCTCGCCATCAGCTTCTTCAGTCTTGGGCTTCGCGCCGGGCTTGTTGTCGCAATCGCCATTCCGCTGGTTCTCGCCATAACTTTTGTCGTGATGGCCTATGCCGGAATTTCGCTGCAGCGTATCTCGCTGGGCGCTTTGATCATCGCGCTTGGGCTTCTGGTCGATGATGCCATGATCGCTGTCGAAATGATGGTGGCGCGGCTGGAAGTCGGCGATGCCTTAACGAAGGCGGCGACCTACGTCTATACATCTACCGCCTTTCCTATGCTGACGGGCACGCTCGTTACCGTCGCCGGATTCATTCCGATTGGCTTGAACAGCAGCAACGCCGGCGAATTCACTTTCACTCTGTTCGTCGTGATTGCCGTGTCCTTGGTCGTGTCGTGGATCGTCGCCGTCCTGTTCACGCCGCTGCTGGGCGTTACGATCCTGCCAGCCAAGATGAAAGCGCATCATGAGACGAAGGGAAAATCTGCGCGGCGGTTCTCTCGTCTCCTTGTCCTGTGCATGCAGCATCGCTGGACCACCATTGGCGTGACGGGTGGAGCTTTTCTCCTCGCGCTGGTCGGCATGCAATTCGTGCCGCAGCAGTTTTTTCCGTCGTCGGACCGCGACGAGCTTATCATCGACTGGAACCTGCCTCAGAACGCCTCGATTGCCGACACGAACGCGCAAATGGCTCGCTTCGAGCATGAGCAGCTCCAAGGCAATGACGGCGTCGACCATTGGTCAAGCTACGTCGGAACCGGCGCGCCACGTTTTGTTCTGTCATTCGATGTGCAGACCGCCAATACCTGGTTTGGTCAGATGGTCGTGGTGACCAAGGGCGGCGTTAAGGTGCGCGATCGCCTCAAGGCGCAATTCGAGGCCTATCTGAAAAAGACCTTTCCCGGCACCGACACGTTGGTCAAATTGCTCGAAGTCGGACCTCCGGTCGGGCGGCCCGTGCAGTATCGCCTCGGCGGACCCGACATCGCCAAAGTCCGTGAACTTTCGCAGCGCCTGGCTGCCATCGTGCGCACCAATCCGCACCTCGACAACGTGGTGTTCGACTGGATGGAGCCGGCGCGCGTCGTCAAGGTCGACGTGCTGCAGGATAAAGCTCGCCAACTTGGCATCACCTCGGAAGACATTGCAACGACCCTTAACGGCGTGCTTGACGGCACGTCGATCACCCAGGTTCGCGACAGTATCTACCTGGTGAATGTGGTGGGGCGCGCCACCTCACTCGAACGCGCATCGATCGATACGCTGCGCGACTTGCAATTGATCGGCCTCGGCGGGCAGTCGGTACCGCTCGGCGCCGTCGCGACCCTCCACTACGAAATGGAGCAGCCGACGATATGGCGGCGGTCGCGCATCCCCACGATCACGCTGAAAGCAAGCATCCTTGACACTGCGCAGCCGAAAACCGTCGTCGACCAACTCGCTCCGCAGGTGGCGGAGTTCGCAAAGGGGCTGCCAGCCGGCTATTCGGTGGCTATCGGCGGCGCTGTCGAGGAGAGCGCCAAAAGCCAAGCCCCGATTGTAGCCGTCGTTCCGCTGATGCTCTTCATCATGGCCACGATCCTGATGATTCAGCTGCAAAGTTTTGCCCGGCTGTTTCTGGTGTTCGCAGTCGCGCCGCTCGCCCTGATCGGCGTGGTGTTGGCTTTGCTGCCGAGCGCGGCGCCTCTGGGGTTCGTTGCGATCCTTGGCGTGCTGGCATTGATCGGCATCCTGATCCGCAACTCGGTCATCTTGATTGTCCAGATCGAGCACCTGAAAGAGGCCGGCAGTCCGATTTGGGAGGCCGTGGTGGAAGCGACGGAACATCGTATGCGCCCGATCATGCTGACCGCCGCTGCTGCCAGTCTGGCGCTCATCCCGATTGCACGAGAGATTTTCTGGGGTCCAATGGCGTTCGCCATGATGGGCGGCATCATCGTTGGCACCGTGCTGACGCTGTTGTTCCTCCCGGCGCTCTATGTGGCGTGGTTTCGGATCAAAGAGCCGGCTCGATCGCCGGAACCGGTATCCGAGGCGGCGCACCCTGGGCTTGAGTATCACGCCGCAGAAGCCGCTGTGTGAATGCCCATGGCGATCGAGGCAGTTTCATGCGCAGCTTCGTGCGTCAACAACACCGGTGCCGGTGCACAACGAATCGGTGTCGGTGATGTACGAGAAAGCTGATTTTCCGCCGAGCCGCGGCGAATACGGCGTCATCCGCATCCCGCGCCTCTCCGCGATCGTGCGCGGCGTCGTCGACCGCC